>CAYVBI010000022.1:2096-17211 GCA_964448985.1 uncultured Dehalococcoidales bacterium | reverse complement strand
GTATTTAAGCTGCTGGCTGCGTTCGTTGCCGCCGTATTTTTCACGCATAGCCACCGCCCAGATACGCCGGGCCACCCGGCCGATTACCGTGTACTCGGCGTCCATGCCGTTGGAGAAAAAGAAGGACAGATTGGGCGCGAAGGAATCGATGGGGAAGCCCCTTGAAAGGTAGTATTCCACGTAGGTAAACCCGTTCGCCAGTGTAAACGCCACCTGAGTTATGGGATTGGCGCCCGCCTCTGCGATATGATAGCCGGAGATGGAGACGGAGTAGTAATTGCGTACGTTGTGCGTGATGAAGTACTCCTGGATATCTCCCATCATCTTTAGCGCGAATTCGATGGAGAAGATGCAGCTGTTCTGTCCCTGGTCCTCCTTGAGAATGTCGGCCTGGACCGTTCCACGGACGATTGAAAGAGTCTGCGCTTTAATCCGCGCGTGCTCGTCCGGCGTGGGCATCCGCCCCTGTTGTTCCGTGAATCTGTCAATCTGCTGGTCTATAGCCGCGTTGAGGAAGAAGGCCAGCATCACCGGAGCCGGTCCGTTTATAGTCATGGAGACCGATGTGTTGGGCGAGCACAGGTCGAATCCGGCATAGAGCTTCTTAATGTCCTCCAGCGTGCATATAGATACGCCGGACTCGCCAATCTTGCCGAAAATGTCGGGGCTTTCCTGAGGATCTTCGCCGAAGAGAGTGACGGCATCAAATGCGGTGGACAGGCGCTTGGCCTGATCGTTCTGCGAAAGGAAGTGAAAGCGCGTGTTGGTTCGCACCGGCCCTCCCTCCCCGGCGAACTGGCGTTTGGGGTCCTCCCCCTTACGCCTGAAGGGGAATACGCCCGCTGTATATGGGTAATGGCCGGGCACGTTTTCAAGCATCAGGTACCTCAGCCTGTCACCGTGGTCTTTCAGGTCGGGTACGGAAACACGTGGTATGTGCGTGCCGGCAAGAGTGGTATCGATCAGTTCCACTTTATATTCCTGGCCGCGTACACTGTAGCGGAAATAGTCGCTGCTGTAGGTCCTGCGCATTTCGTCCCAGCCTGCCAGCAAGCTGCGGCACTCCGGTTTGAGTTTGTCCTGCAGCGAGACTATTTTTTTCTCGATAACGTCGCGTGCGGGTTCATCTTCAATTTCCACCAGAGCAGACCGCAACTGCTGGATACGCCGGGAAATCTCTGCCTGTTTATGCACACCCTTTTTGTAATCGCGCACCGTCTCGGCGATCTCGCCCAGATATCGTATGCGGTCAGGCGGAATGGCAAATCGTACCGTGCTTGTATGTGATACTACGTCTTCAGATATATTACATATAAACTGCCGTCCGCATTTCCTGTCGATACATTCCAATAGCCCGGCATACAAGCCGTTGACGCCTTCATCGTTGTAGCGCGATGCGATGGTACCGTAGACCGGCATACTTTCCAGTGGCGCATCGAATTTTTCATGTGTGCGCCTCAGTGTCCTCCGGACATCTCGCAGGGCATCCTCGGAGCCCTTTTTATCGTATTTGTTAAGCACCACAATATCCGCGTAATCCAGCATATCTATTTTCTCGAGTTGTGTGGGCGCCCCGTACTCGGCGGTCATGACATAGAGGCAGACGTCCGATATGTCCACTATGGCGTTATCGCCCTGGCCGATACCCGCGGTCTCCACCAGCACCAGATCATAGCCGGCAGCTTTCACCACAGCGATAGCGTCCTGGATTACCTCGGGGACCTCCGTTTTTGATCCCCTGGTGGCAAGAGAGCGCATATATACATTGCCGCCATATACGTAATTCATGCGGATGCGGTCACCCAGCAGTGCGCCTCCCGTACGGCGTTTGGAGGGGTCGGCTGAAAGAATCGCCACTGTTTTGCCTGGATTATCCGCCCTGAAACGTAAAACCAGTTCATCAAGCAGCGAGCTTTTACCTGAACCCCCTGTGCCGGTCACTCCGATTACCGGGGCCCTGTTCTGACCGGCCTTCTCTTTCAATATATCGCTGTACTTAGGCCAGGGATCGACGCCCATCTCGGCCAGCGTGATCATTCGAGCAACCTTGGCGGGCTCTTGTGTATTGAGTTTGGCGGGCGCCGGGATGGCTGCGCCGCGTTTTGACTTATCATGTTCGGAAGTAATGCCGATGGTGTGAAAGTCGCAGCGCTGCAGCAGGTCGTCTATCATTCCCACCAGTCCCATGTTGCGGCCGTCCTCGGGATCATAGATGCGCTCGATGCCGTAATCCTGCAGCTCCTTTATCTCGTTGGGACGGATGACGCCTCCTCCTCCACCGAAGATCCGTATATGTCCCGCTCCGAGCTTATCGAACATGTCCTTCATATACTTGAAGAACTCCATGTGCCCGCCCTGGTAAGAGGAAACAGCTACTGCCTGCACATCTTCCTGCACGGCCGCTTCGACTATCTCGCCAACCGACCGGCTGTGACCGAGATGGATGACCTCGGCGCCGCCGGCCTGTATCAGCCTTCGCATGATGTTGATGGCCGCGTCATGGCCATCGAATAAGGTAGTTGCGGTGACTACCCTGACCCGGTGCTTGAGTTCATGACGTCCGTGCTTGCTTTCGCCCATGTCTACCCCTTATTTGTGAGATTGGCCTTAATTCTGCAATATTTTAGTCTAAACTGCGGGATTTAACCACACTGTTCTATTTGTTTATCAGGTCGCTAACACTCATGCGCATGGAGCGCTCCACCTCTTGGACAGGCTTGCCCACGCGGACCAGCATCTGGATGGTTTCTCCCGGCAGGGCATACTCAGCATATATGTTGTCGTAAACTGTCTTCATCTCGGGGTATTCTTCCAGCGCCTGGCTCATCGGCTGCAGATAAAAGCCCTGCGACTGGCAGGCAAGCTGGATATTACTGTACAACATACCCGTCCTGACCTGTATTGTGCGGGAGTTGTCCGCAGACATAATCATGATGAAAGCAGGTGTATTATCCAGCGCCGTCCTGGTTCCGCTTATAAACGAGTCGTTGGAAGACTTTTGATTATTCATGGAGGGGAAAAGGGTTAACAGCGCCTCCACTATAGCCACGTTTGCGCCGGTGAACCCCTGTCCTTCCAATGAAAACCCATAACGATGTTTATTCTTCTCGTATTCATTGGGCCGGAATAAATCCTGGGTTTCCCTGCCGATGCGCTCTACGCCCGCCTCGATATTGGCTGCTTCCCAGGCAATCTTCTTCAGCTTCTGCAGGTCATTCTCATCCTGGAAAACAATTACTCGCATGCTAATGGGCGAGACGTTATTGACCAGATCAGACGGCAGTTTATCCGGCTGGTAAGCAACCCTGACCGTATCCGGAAGGAACATCATGCCATACAGGGAGTTTACCGCCGGCATCGCCGGTTTCAGTGTCACCTTCGCCACGGGTTTGCTCTTAATGCTATCGACGCTGCCATTGTCATCATATTCACCCTGCGGGAACAGCGCGATATCCGCCGCGTAACCGAGTTTCTCGGAGGCTACTATTACATATTCCAGGAAAGTGCCCTGGCTGATCGTTATCTGTCGGGAATAGGGGTCCACCTGCGGGGTCAGCCTGTCGGTATTCACATACAACCAGAAGGTGTTCTTATCAGCCTCATCCAATATCACTTTCCACGCCTGCATATTATGTGAATTGGCAGACAGTAATCCATGCGCGATAACCTGCAATCTCGCATCATTGAACTGCTCGAAATACCCGGGATTCCATGCCTCATAATATCTTTTGGGCAGGTAGGCGCCGCTGGCCGCTATTACCACCGCAACAAGCAAGATGATCACCGATGCTATTACGATCAAAGCTATAATCATCGCCTTCATAGATACCTCCCTGGAAATTGTTTGCAAAATAATGGGCTTTCTCAGGTCCAGGCCAAATTATATCATCGCAGGCCGTTTTATTCTGTTTTATCCTGCGCAGACCGGATAATCGAATTTATCAGCATCGATGTGGCGAGATATAATAATGATGCACGGTCAGATCAACTATCGACCTGTGACAAGGAGGCAGCATATGGCGGAAATAGTGCGCAAAGTGAAGGTCGGAGATATCGCGGGTGATTTCACCCTTCAGGACCATAACGGGAGCAACTTCGTATTATCCACACAAAGGGGGAAACGCGTTCTGCTTTCCTTTCATCCGCTGGCCTGGACAGCTGTCTGCGCCAGTCAGATGCTCTCGCTCGAAAGGAATTTTGAGGTCTTTGAATCGCTCAAAACGGTCCCGGTGGGATTGAGCGTCGATGCCGTACCTTCGAAGAAGGCATGGGCCGACAATTTAGGAATAAAGAAGGTCCCTCTGCTCTCCGATTTCTGGCCTCATGGCGAAGTGGCCAAATTATTCGATATATTCCGCGAGAAAAACGGTTTCTCCGAGAGGGCCAATATTATTATCGATGATAAGGGTGTTATTGCGCTTTTCAAAACATATCCGCTGAGCCAGTTGCCGGATATAGATGAGATAATCGAGGTTACAAGGCGGTTGTGATGGGAGCAAGTGGCTTGGAAGGTTGGATAATTGTTAAAATATCTGGAGTGAAGCGTCCGGGCTGCCGGATATAGGAGATGTTCGATGAGATATTTATTTATAGTCTTTATCATTATTACGGTCCTGGCGGTGGGGTGTGTGACCGTGATTACACCCCCGGCCTCACCCTCTCCGGCGGAAAGCCCCTCTACGCCTTCGCAGCCGGATACAGTTTCACCCGCTCCGGCACAGGTGACAACGCCGTCCTTTAATCTGCCCGAAGTAGCCGTTTTTAATGTCGTCCCTGCCAACATCGTATCGGGCAGTTATGCGACCCTTACATGGGACGTGCGTAATTCCTATGATGTAGAAATTGAGCCGGGTTTCACTATCATTCGTCCAAAGGGTTCTCAGCCGGTCAATCCTCCCTTTACCACGACATACAAGCTGACGGCCACCAATAACCAGGGTTCCATACTGGCAACAACGACTCTGACGGTATCCGGGGTTCCTCCCACTATAGACACGCCTGCTATCAAGTCATTCGTGGCCACCCCTTATATTATCCGCAGCGGAGGCTCATCGATACTGAGCTGGCAGACGATAAATGGGTCTTCCGTATCTATAGACAAGAATATGGGGACAGTTTCCGGCGAGGGTAGTACACAGGTATCGCCGACCGTCACAACAACCTATATGTTGACAGTTACCAGCCCCGAAGGGGCCCAATTCCAAACGGTAACGGTCAATGTCAAGTAGTTGAACCGAACTCCCTTAGTTGATCCAGCCGGCGATTGATTCCGGCAAAAACATCGGCGCGGCCGCCGCGGAAGGCGCGCCGCGATTGTCTCTGTCGTGCCCATTGGTCGAAAACTGCCAGGCGCAGATATGTTTCCCTGCCTTTTTCATCGGTTATCACGCGCCTCTCGAGGTTCCCTCCCAGCTTGAGTATCCCTTTCTCCATGGCGCTGTCGCGGCCCGGATCACAGGCGATCCATTTGCCGAGCCATACTTCGCAATCCACATGGTCCCGCTCGTCTCCCAGTTCCTCCAGCCGCCCCGGCAGGCCGCTTGCGTGGCCCATTTGGTTCCACAGCGCGCTGTCCGCTTTGATGCGGTATACGCGATAACGTGCAGATATCCCGGCCGATCGAAGCATGGCGACCAGAAGGTTGGTCTTGCCTGAACACATGCCCCATCCCTTCTTCAGGACATCGGAGGCCTTTAAATCCCAGTCCTCGAAACCGTAAGGCAGCTCTTTGACGAAGGCAAATATTTTTTCGAATTTAGCATGACGGTTCCTGCAGCCACCGGTCAGTTCCAGCACTTTTTGCCTTATCGGGCGGCTGGAGTCGAAATTGCAGAGTTCGCTTGGCTGGAGGTAAGCGCTTCGGTTGAATGTCATGCCCGCTCCGTCCTTATCTCAACTATTTTATTACGACCGCTCAGCCCGCTGGTGATGCGCACCTGTGACCTGGCGACCCCGAAGTGCTCTGCCACCAGCTTTATGACGGCCTCGTTAGCCTTGCCTTCCCTCGGCTGTGCTTTAACCCTGACCAGGTAATCGTCACCGGTTTTCACTATCTCTTCTCCGGATGAGCGAGGGGTAACCCTGATTCTTATCTTCATACTGACAGATCTCCCCAGAGACCGCTCTGTTTGAGCTTTTTCGACCTGCTGATAAATGAGGGTCCGGAATTCCGGGCATGGCCGATTAACCGGGCCCTGGAGATTGTATTGGTGATATCGCGGCTGCTTCCGGTGTATATACGGATGTAATTATCTGTCAAACCTGAGTAAATCCCCGAGCCCTGGCGTACCTCTTTTTCCCAGAGCACTTCCCTGGTTTGATCGATGAAGCGCGCGGCGAACTCGTCAGCGGCGCCGGCGGCCAGTTCCAGCATGATGCCGCTGCGTTGCCTCTTGATCTGTTCGCTTACCTTCTCAGCCATCTGTGCTGCCATCGTCCCCGGCCTGGCGGAGTAAGGGAAGACGTGCAGGGCGGCGAATTTCATGCGGCGGCAGAATTCGTGGCTATTTGTAAACTCTTCGTCAGACTCGCCGGGAAAACCCACTATAATATCGGTTGTAACCGATGCATCGGGGACCGATGTGCGCACCATCTCTACCGTTCTCCTGAAGATATCCGTCGTGTAACGCCTTCCCATCCGTTTGAGGACTGCGTCACTGCCGCTCTGCAGCGCTATATGGAAGTGGCGGCAGAGTCGTCCGTCTTGCCAGAGGGCAAGCAGTTCACCTGTTATCTCCTGTGGCTGCAGTGAGGAAAAGTGCAACCTCGCGGCGGATGTTTCATGCAGGATAAGTTTGATCAGGCCTATCAGTTCCAGTCCCTTGCTGAAGTAAGAGCCGATCTCGGTGCCCGTAAGGACGATCTCTTTGTACCCGTCGCTGATCCTTGAACGGATGTCCTTGACCACAGTGTCAGCATCTATGCTGTATATCGTGGGGCGGACGAAGGGTACGATGCAATACGAGCAAAACTTATCGCAGCCGTCCTGTATCTTGATGAAGCTGCGTACTCTGCCGGAACCCCGGGCAGTGGCGCCGGATGATTTTTGCGGCAGCCTGGCCGCCAGTGATTTTGCCAGTGTAGCTTTATCTCGATTGCCCGAAACCATGTCCGCACCGCAGTTGATAAGTTCTTGTCCCGCCCTTTCCGCGTAGCAGCCCGTGACGGCGATGACGGATTCCGGATTGAGTGCACGCAGCATCCTCACAAGATGGCGGGATTTTGCGTCAGCAGCGTGCGTCACGCTACACGTGTTTATAACTATTATGTCAGCGGTGTTGCCGGATGTCATGGCTACGTCACGTGATACAAGGTCTGCTGCCAGCGTTTCTGATTCGGCCTGGTTCAGTTTGCAGCCAAGAGTGTGGATGGCCGCTGTGTGTATCATTTTCATATTCATATCTACTGCGGAATTATATGGACGGGCGCCGATCAACGTCAAACCGGCTTTTACTCCTGCGGCGGCCACTTGCGACAGGCGCCCTTACATCGATAACTTCTTGTAAAGCATGGGCAGGCGGTGCGGGAGCGTTTCGATATCGTCCAGGACTTCGTACCCTATATCGTTGCACATGGTGCGCAGATAATCGTTGCCGGCGGAGTCGACGGTCAGGCAGAATGGGGTAATGTTCTTTTTTGAGGCCTCAACAAGCGCCATCTTGGTATCGTGGATGGCATATTCCTTGTCGTCGTCGTCGTAGCCGTACAGGGAATCCTGAGGGTAGCCGTCGCTGACCAGGAAGAGCAGCTTGAGTGTACTGCCGCATGCATCCAGCCTGGCAATAGTATGGCGTATAGCCGGGCCCATGCGGGTGCCGTGTATCGGGGCTATCTGGTCCACTCTGCGCTTGATCCTCTCGCCGAAAGACTCGTTGAGGTCTTTGATAATCAGGAACTGAACGTTGGCACGGCCGTGGCCGGAGAAGCCGTAGATACCGTAATTGTCGCCCAACGTCTCGATGGCGTGGCAGAGCAGGACTATGCTCTCTTTCTCGATGTCGATGATGCGGCGGCGCGGCTGCATGACGAACTTCATAAAATCATACTTGAATGACTCTTCGTACTGCATGGTCGGGCGGTTCTTGTTGATGAGGTCGGCCGTGGAGCCGCTCATGTCCAGCAAGAATGCTACAGCCACATCGCGCTGGATTTTCTTCTTCTTGATGTAGACCTTGCCTGACGGTGTGTGCCCCGCCCGCCTGTCCATCAGTTCGCCTATGACCTGATCAAGATCGAATTCATCTCCGTCGTCCAGGTTTTTAGCCTTGTAGAGCATCTCGGCCGGCAGCCTCTCGAACTGGCGCTTGATCTCGGCGGCCAGCGTCCTGCGGTTTTCCAGAGTTTTATCATAGAAATAGCTGTTGCCCTCACCCAGCACCTTCTCTCTGACACAGCACCAGGCGGTTATATAACGCTTCTCCCTGAAATCCCATTCGTCATAATAACATAGCTTTTCATCGGCTTCCGCGGGCACAGGTTTGACGTTATCCGCGGGCTTATAACGGTCGACCAGTGAATATTTGTCAGATGAGAACTGATAAATCTGCATTCCGCGTGGCAGGGAGGATGAAGACAGGCCGCTGCCGGGCAGGAACTTAACGTCTTTAATATCTGTGATGCCGATCTTCTGGTTGGCCAGCTTCTCCATGTCTTCAGCGGACATAGGCATATTGGATTTCTGGCCGGTATTGGCCTTCATTTCCAGATCGAGCTTCACCTTATCCATCTGGAAATTGCCCATGAACTCCTGGCCCTCAAGGTCGGATATGTTAGGCTCTCTGTTCTCAGAACCGTATCCGCCGGCGCCCGAGACAAGCGCCTTTTTAGGCACTTTCAGCGCGATCTGGTAAATGCGGATGGCTGCCTCGGCCGAATCTTCAACGGCTGCCGAAGAACTGCATAAAAGATCGACGATATCTTTAGCCGTATTCAGCGGCTCATAAAGGGCTTCTTCGTCGACGGCAAGGACGGCATCTATCTCCAGACCCTCCAGCAGTTCGATGAAGGCGCGTCGCAGCGTCATGCCCGCTATGCGGGCAAGCGCCAGCAGGTTATACTCCTGCAAACGCCGGTAACTGTGCTTGAGCCCGGGGTAATGATACTTGACCAGGTAATTGATGCGTACGTTTTCGACGGCCACAAAGACCTGCATGGCCAGCCTGGGGTCATCGAAAAGGGCGAAATATTTTTCGAAAGGGGAACTGCCGTGTCCGGTCTCCCCTTTCAGCTGGTAGCGCATATCTTCAAACAGTGTGGATTCTTTGTCGAAATCGAAATTGAAGGAATTGAACTCGCTGTGGGCGATCTGCTGTGTTACTGCAGCCTTATACCAGCCGAAGTTATCAACGTAGCTGGCATATTCCATGAAGGAGGCCGGGATCAGTACCTTGATATGCCCATCGGGCGGATTGCCTGAAGCCAGCTGGTTCCACCAGGTGTTACGCAGGCCCGCAGCTGGGCCTTTTCCGGAGGTGAAATCCACCTCCTTGCCAGTCAGTGCCTTGCAGTAAACCTGCAGTAACGGTTCAATCGAGGCGAACTCTATGCCGTGGTAATTGCCGGCGGCCTCTGACACAGGCTGTTTGATTTGATCATTAGCCCCGCTCATGGTATCTCATGGACCTGTTACTCAAATATGGCTGAAACGACTTCCTCGAGGGACTTCTGTACCTCGATGTCGTCTGTGATCGACCAGACGGCCGCCACCTCGCAGGCCCGCCTGGCGGGGATACCCTGGCGGATCATGCGCGCGGCATATATCAGCAGGCGCGTGCTGATGACTTCTGAAAGGTCCTGCTCCTTAAGATTGCGGATCTTCTCTCCCAGCTGGGCCAGCTTACCTGCCATCTCTGCATCGACGCCGGCCTCGTGTGCGATGATCCGGGTCTCGATGCTCCTGGGTGGATGTGTGAACTCGATCGCGATAAAGCGCTGCCGGGTGCTATGCTTGAGGTTCTTGAGTATGCTTTGATAGCCCGGATTGTAAGAGATGACCAGTATAAAGCTGTCGCTGGCTTCGAGCATCTCACCCTTCTTCTCGATGTACAGCGACCGGCGGTGGTCGGCAAGAGGATGGATGAGCACGATGGTGTCCTTGCGCGCCTCCACTACCTCGTCCAGGTAGCATATGCCGCCGCTTTTGACGGCACGTGTCAGCGGGCCGTCCACCCAGCGTGTAGTATCGCCCTCCAACAGGTATTTGCCCACCAGGTCGCTGGCAGTCAGGTCCTCATGGCAGGCGATAGTTATGAGAGGGATGCCGTCTCGCTGCCCGGCGGAGTCTTTGCGCTTGTGCTCCTTCTGGCTCATGCGGTATGTCATGTATTCGAGAAAACGGGTCTTTCCGCAACCTGTCGGGCCCTTGAGCAATACCGGTATGCGCTCGGCGTAGGCAGCCTCGAAGAGCAGCACTTCATCTTTGAGCGGGAGGTAAAAGGGCTCCTCGGTAATATAGTATTCCTCGATGATATGAGACTTGTAATCGTGTCGTTTGGCTTTATGAGGCATGGATTTGCTCCGGTTGTTTAATTCAAGCTCCAGGTGATAATTCTATGACTTGCAGGCAAAGTTGGCAATTAATTGTTAGCGGGTGCAGTCATGTTGCGCTTCGGGATAGGGCGGGATCAGGGTTCCTGGCGTATAAGCCGTCCCTTGTACTGAATGGGCGGGTTCGGGTTGATGGTATGGTGTTCGACGATGCGAACAGGTTTCACTATGTTGGCAGGATTGCCTCCACGGGCAGCCGGGGATTCCCTGATAGTGTGATGTATGATCCCTGGTTGCTGGCCCGTATAGCCGCCGCCCGCCTGTGCCTTTCGGTAGCCCGGGCTGTTTTCAATCGTATGGTGAATACCTATGGATGGCTGTGTCCTGCCGCTTTGCTGCCCCGGTTGGGGCATTTGCCGCAGCGTGTGATGAACGGTCTCGCCGGGTATAAAAGAGGCCTGCGCCTTGATCGGCGCCGGGCCGGGTCGGAATATCTCGTGGTGCACCTTCACCCCGGGCGGCAGATTCTCCCTGATCTTTTGCCCGGCGCTTTTTTCGGAGGCCGTTCGCGAAAGGATAAACTGCTCGCGAGGCTTGATCTGCACTGTCGGCCTGTTGAGGTCCTTAAGCGGGAGCTGGCCGGGTTGCATGGTCCTGACCTCCCAGGTGATCTCTCTGCCACGGATATTGTCGATCTTGTAGACGTATTCCGGGTATGTGGGCCTGGGAAGTTTGGTCTCGGGTTTTGAGGCGCCCCTTGGGCGGGCCAGCAATGCAATACCGATTGCCGTTGACGTAGGTTCAGGCGCCAGAATAAGCGCTACAGCAACTACATCTATTACAGCATCTTTAGGTGTATAAGCAACGGTCAATTTTGATACCTGATATTTAACCTTTCAAATAGTTTTTAAGCCTTCTCCTGGAGCCAGGTTATCCTTTCCGAAACGACCGTTACGGCCTCTTTCTGGTCCTGGCACTTGGCGATGTCGTGAGCCAGCTTATCGTCGCCCAGCACTTCACTCACCCAGCGTGCGAAGTCGTTTTTCTCATCGGTGACATGATGCCGATAGGTGGAAACATGCATTTTGCCCAGCGCAGTTTTCAAATCATATATGTTGTTCAGTATCTCTCCGTCATGGCAATAGAACCGCTTTACATCAGGCACGTGCCTCAGTACCCTCTGAGCATCCTCTTTATTTCTTATAGCCATGTTAACCTCCTTCCCCCGATGCGTTCGCTAATTCTAATTATAATCATACCGTCATATTATAGCTAAATCAACCCTGGGCAACGGGGAGAGCCGGTATACGGTTACTGGCCGGCCGGGATGATGATAGTGCGTTCCCCGGTATCGTTCCTTATGTTTTTCTGTATCCCGAGATAGTCACTCATGGCATCGACGTCCCTTATTTTCAGGTCCGTATATTTCAGGTAATCTTTGAGCCACGGTTTGAAATTATCGGCGAGGGGACCCATCCAGCTCACCTTGTTGATGAGCGGCTGGATGCCCTTGTCCGCCAGGTAATCGGTAGTGACCATGGTATATTCGGCATCCATATCCATGTCGATATAGGCGCCGTCTGCCTGCCTGACCTGAAGAGTAGTGATGCGGTCGCCGCTCTTGCGGCTCATGTCGATTGTCATCTTGAGTCCGGAGATATCGAAGCATGGCGGCGGGTCTTTAACTCTGATATGCGAATCGATGCCCAGTTCCAGCAACATCTTGATCAGGTTGCCCCTGACCTTCATGCTGGCAA
Source organism: uncultured Dehalococcoidales bacterium (assembly GCA_964448985.1). Taxonomy (GTDB): domain Bacteria; phylum Chloroflexota; class Dehalococcoidia; order GIF9; family UBA5629; genus CAIMUM01. The sequence goes on along the minus strand of CAYVBI010000022.1, from coordinate 4,969 downwards.
GGTTCTGTCGTAGCGCCAGAACCATTTCGATGTCGTTGCGCAGGATATTGCCCTTCAGGATATCCGATCGGATATTGTAGCTGTCGTAGACAGCGAATTGAACGTCCGGATTGATCCTTTTGGCGCTCCAGAGAAATGCATCGGCTATGATGGGGCCGGGACCTTTATTCAGTCCCCGCAGCAGGTTCTCATCGGCCGTGGCAACCATGGCATTGAGTTCGCTCGAAACCTGGTTTACATAGGGTTGCAACACAGCGTCCATGTCAGGGCTGTTCCAGTAAATTTTAAAACCGGGACCTTTGGTCACGGTGTTCATTATCTGCGAATATTCCGGCCGGCAGGGGCAAATATGGCTCCAGCCCCATTCATCCTCGATCATAAAGTTGTTTGTCGAGAAGATAAATGGCTGCCCCTTGAAGCTGATGATGCGTCCCCTGTCATCAAAATCCAGCTTGATCTGGCCCAGCAACTGGTTGCTTTCCCAGGCGTGCACGATCAACACCGTGTTGCCGCCGGGGCCGGAAATTTCGGTGGGATAAGGCATCTCAGGCTTGAGGCCGAGCTGTTCGAACTCGGGCCCACCCATGAATGTCGCTGTGTGTCCACCAACAATTACGTCGATGCCTGCTACCTCGTTGGCCAGCTTGACGTCGTCTTGATAGCCCAGATGTGAGAGGATAATAATTTTGTTGACGCCCAGCTTATTGAGCTCAGCAATATATTTACGGGCCGTGTCGGCGGGCGGCAGGAAGACGACGTTTTTACCGGGGTAGCTCAGAAAAGCCGTATCGGGTGTAATCAGGCCGATGATGCCGACCTTTTCCCCCTCCATGTCATAGATAACGTATGGACTGATGCCCGATAGCAACGGCTCTTTGGACACGTCCATATTGGCGGCCAGAACGGGAAACTTTGCACGCTGCACCAGGGCTGCCGCCTCCTGTACATTTTTGGAGAAATCGTGGTTTCCCAGCTCAAGGGCATCAAACTCGATGGCGTTCATGGCGTCTATGTCGGCCATTCCCTGGAATTTGGTCGTCCAGATTGTGCCTTCCAGCACATCGCCCGCGTGGAGCAGCAGGACGTTCTTCTCCTGGCTGCGTATGTCCTCGACAGCGGAATTAAGCAGGCTGTAGCCGCCTGCCGTCGCTACCGTATCCGTGCCGTTAACCTTCAGCAGGACGCTGTGCGGTATCACATATGAATGTGTATCGTTAATATGCAGGATGGTCAGAGAGATGGGAAGCGTCGTTATCTCCGCTGGTGGAGAGGCCGTCGAAGCCGCGGATGCGCAGGCGTAAGTCGGCAGAAGTGTTATCAGCAATAAAGTGATATAAAAGGCTGAAGGTTTGAAGCGAATCATCTCTGCCTCCTGCTTGCCGGGTTGCGGATATTATATGCCTTTCAGAGTGCTTTCCAAAATGTCTCTTTGTGGTCGCCCGGATTGTAGAAATCGGGGATGGTGCTGACATGCCTGTAACCGAGCGTGATGTACAGGGAGCGGGCCACCTTATAGTTGGGATTGGAAGAGGTGTCGATCAATATCAGCCGCCCACCCAGCTTCTTGATATGATCGGCTGCCATAGTGAAGAGGGTGCTGGCTATGCCCCGGCCCTGCAAGTCCGGTGAGACGGCGCACCAGTACATATCCCACCCGCCGTGAGTCATTGGAGTGGGACCGTAACAAAGGTAACCGGCGAAATCGTGCTCGTGCTCCGCTATTAAAAAATAGTACCCGCAACCTTCCGGATCATTAAAATACTCGTCGATGATCTCGCCAAGAACCGTCAATTCGTCGGGCAGAAACGCCCTGGTCTCATCGGTCACCCTGATGATATGGGCTTTATCGGACGGGACGATATCTCTTATTTTAACTGCCATATCCTTACTCCAGAGCGAGGTCGACTATTCTCTGTATCAGGTCAGCATAAGTCATGCCTCGCGCAGCCGCCTGACGTGCGATCCCCAGTTCAGGCGTGATGTCCGGATTGGCATTGACCTCAAGCACCATTATGCCGCCGTCCCGGTCCTGCCTCACGTCGACCCTGGCATATCCCCTGCAGCCTGCAGCGCGGCAGGAGGATAGAACGGCCATCACGATCGTTTCCCTCAAATCTGCGTCGACCTGTGCCGGGCAACATACCCCGGTGTCCCTGTAATAATCGGTTTCCTCGAACCACTTGGATTCAAAGGTCAATATGTGCGGAAGGCCCGGCGGCAGAGTATAAATGATCTCGGAGATCTCAAGCAGCTCGTGTACAGAGTTCCCCAGAATAGATGCGTTGAACTCGCGGCCGTCTATGAATTCTTCTACCAGGGCGCTGCCGCGAAAGCGGCTGCTGATCCGAACAACCTGTTCCTTCAGCTGCTCCATATCTGAAACCACATTTTCCGGCGAAAGCCCGTGGCTGGCATCCTCGTCTCTTGGCTTCACGATGCAGGGAAATCTGAGCCGGAAATCATGTACATTGGCCGGCGTCAGTACCATAAAGTCGGGCGTATCTACCCCGGCATCCCGCAGAACGCTTTTAAAGCCGGCCTTATCCAGAGTCAAGTCCAGCACGCTGGAAGGATTGCCCGTGAAAGACAGTCCCGTCTCTTCCATCATGCGCGCCACCACCGGCTCCGAATGAGGTTGGTCTTCGAAGCCCTCGAACAGATTGAAAATAACATCGGCCTGAATGTTGCGCAGCACGTGCGGAACAGTGTCCAGCGGAGGCCTCAGGGGAACCTTTTCAACCTCATGCCCCAGGCTGATGAGGGCATTCTTGACGGCCACGACCTCTTCCAGGACACCGGTTATGGCCTCCTCTTCCCCATTGGGAATAATGACCTCGCCGGGAGGATCGTTATACAGGATTGCTACTTTTAAA
>CAYVBI010000022.1:0-2086 GCA_964448985.1 uncultured Dehalococcoidales bacterium | reverse complement strand
GATCAGCTGTTGATAGGTCCAGCCCATTTTGTAGGACATAATGGGCAGGTCTCCCGAATCCGGATTAAGCCCGGGCAACGGATTGACCTCCAGGAAATAGGGGATGCCGTTGGCTGCCACGCGGAAATCAACACGCGCGAAATCGCGGCAGCCCAGCGCCGTGTAAGCCTTGATGCTGGATTCGCTGATACGCTTCAGCGTTGCCCTTTCAAGCCTGGCCGGGCACTCGTAATCCACCAGTTTGCGCCAGTCGCGCTTAATTTCCAGGGAGTAGACGAATGTTTTAAATTTTTTCTTTGGCACCACACGCATTATACCAACGATGGACGGCGGAGTGTTGCCGGTTATTCCCACCGTGATCTCCTCGCCCTCGATATATTTCTCGATTATTACGGGCTGCCCATACCTGTCGAGCAAAGCGCCGGCCGCCGCCAGGGCTTTGCCGGCTGTATCCACGCGGGAGGTCAACCGGATACCCTTGCTGGAGCCTTCGAAGGCGGGTTTGACGAAGGCCGGCAAGGGTATGTCTTTTCTCTTTAGTGCCTTGATATCCTCCTTAGATTTCACCGTTACCCAGGGAGGAGTTGATACGCCTGCGGAACTCACGATCTGCTTGGCCAGGGGTTTGTCCAGGGTGATGGCCAGTGTCAGCGGATCCGAACCGGTATAGGGTATGTTCAGCATCTCAAGCGCGGCCGGCACCTGGGCTTCGCGGCTGCGAAGGCTGCCACGTCCCTCGGCGATATTGAAAACGAGATCGACCTTTGTCTTCAGAATATTAGCGAGGAATTTTCGCCCTCCACCGAGATAGACCGTCCGGTGTCCCAGCGAGCGCAGGCTGCGTGCTATGGCCCTGACTACCCTGATGGAATCGTACTCTTCGAGAGCATCTTCGGGGATATCCCGGCCTGCCTCTACGTCGTCCTTGAGGTCGTAGGCAAGGCCGATTCGCATATCGTCCTTATTTCGCTGCTACAAGTTCGAGCGCCATCTGCAGTTCGTTCGCCTTACGCCGCCCGTTGCGTCCGGGCGAGGCTGCGCCGGGCCGGGGATTATGGTAGCTGTACGTTTTACCCAGGTAATTTCTGAATATAAGCTGGCCGTCCGCCCTGGATACCAGGTAATTGGCCTGCAGCGGCACCTTGCCGCCGCCGCCGGGAAGGTCGATTACATAGGTGGGCACCGCCAGCCCGGAGGTGTGCCCCCGCATGCCCTCGATAATGCGCAGGCCTTTTTCCACGGTGGTGCGGAGATGCTCTGTGCCCTCGACCTCGTCCGCCTGGAACAGGTAGTAAGGCCGAATTTTCGCCTTGAGCAGGCCATGGCAGAGCTGAAGCTGGCCTTCTACAGAATCGTTTACGCCGGCCAGCAATACTGACTGGTTGTTGACAGGTATGCCGTGGCGCAATATCTTTTCACAGGCGGCTTTAGCTTCGTCCGTCAGTTCATTGGCGTGGTTGAAATGTGTATTCAACCAGATGGGGCCCAGGCGGGAAAGCATGTCGCAGAGCTCGTCATCGATACGCTGGGGCATAACCACAGGCACGCGGCTCCCGATACGAATGATTTCGACGTGAGGAATATCGCGTATCTTTTTCAGGATATCTTCAAGGTGCCTGGTGGAAAGAGTCAGCGGATCACCGCCTGAGATAATAACGTCCCTGATTTTCGGGTCGTTGCGTATATAGGCAATCATGCGGTCGATCTCTTGTGGAGGACGCACCCAGCGGCCGCGCCGCCATTCGCGCTTGCGCGTGCAGTGGCGGCAGAACATCGGGCAAATATCCGTTACGACCATCAGGACGCGGTCGGGGTACCTGTGTACCAGACCGGGAACCACCGAGTCCCTTTCTTCCTCCAAAGGATCTTCGGAAAGTATGCCTGACAGGGCTATCTCCTCGTATGCGGGCATAGCCTGCCGGCGGACAGGATCATTGGGATTGTCGTGGTTGATCAGGCAGAAATAGTACGGTGTGATGGAGACAGGGAACTTTTCAGTAACCAGCCTGAGGCTGACCTGGTCATGTATCGGTAGAAAGATGAGTTTAGATAGCTCTTCTATACTGGTGATGCGATTGCGGAACTG
>CAYVBI010000021.1:0-17438 GCA_964448985.1 uncultured Dehalococcoidales bacterium | reverse complement strand
ACGATTTATAAGCGGATGTCCCTCAGGATAAGCGGCCACTCCTATACGACGTGGGCGGTTGCCCATTTCAACCATATCAGCTATAAGCGCGCTTGACGAATCATACGTCCCCACCGGTTCCGTAATATCACCGCCGATTACGAAGACGTCCTCAAACCCGCCCGCTGACAGTCTGTCTACAATCTCCTGCAAATGAGATTTATCACGTACCTGCCGTGCTGTGAGGTGGGGCACCACGCGAAATCCGCGTCCCGCAAGTTCCTCAGAAAGCGTGAAAGTGGCTTCAATGCCCTTACGGGGCGAGGCAGTCACCGTTACAACCGAGCCGGCAGGTAGTGTCGCTGCTTCCTCGACCACACCTTTCATGGGGATGACTTCAAAGCGTGCGTTTTTCAGCAGGTTTTTAATAGAGAGTTGAGATTTCCGGTATAAATCCATTGTTATTACCGATTCATAATGAAATTAAGGTGGATTTCTTATCAATTATGGCGCGAACAGGTTGACCTGCTCCCGATAGTTGTACCATCTGTGAAATTAGAGCCATTGCCATAATAGCCCCAGGAGCGGATGGGCGGTATTTGAGCGCACTGTGCGGCCTCACCCGATTATATTCCTTTCCCCAATCCTCAATCAATACCCCTATTGGAACGAGTACGGGAGATCAAAGCTGGGGCTATTATCTCGTAATTTGTTTGTCAGGGGTGAGAATGTTTCCACATGAATGATGCTTTCTGAGGGAACGAACTCCATCAACCTGAGATATCCGTTCCCCCCTTTTTCGTCACATTGATAATCACACATCAGAATGTTCACAATATTACCGGCTTCACCGACCCTGGTTATTGTTGATTCGATGCACGCATGACCGGCGAGAACGAGAAAAATATTTTGATGTCGTTTAATTACCTGGTCCCATAGCAATTTTCCTGCACGTGTAAAATCGCCTTTAGCATCAACCATTGAGTGCGTTGCCACAATTGCACTCCGCTCAGGGTACTTCGCGATCACAGAGTTTGCCCAGGCAAATATGTTCGATACTTCATCTGTGGGCTCTGTTAAATTGCCGAAAAATCCGATGCTGATAATGAGTAATTTCTGACCCGAGACTTCCACCAGTGAATAGCTGTTCTCGTTGCCGTTCTGCGGGTAATGACCACCATACCACGAATATTTTTCGAAGTCCTCATAAGGAAAAGCTGCATTAAAAAAGGTGTTATCTATCTTGTCCTTTATTAAATTATCATGGTTGCCCGGCAACACTGCATATTTAAGTCCGTCAAGCAGGGCCATAGCATTTTTAGCGTTTGTCCATTCTTCCCTTACCGGCTCTGATTTTTTACGCTGCGAATCTGTGATATCGCCGAGGTGAACTGTGAACACAATGTTCTTTGAGATAGTATTGTCTTTTATCCACTGAGTCTGGGCGATAAACGTCGCAGGATATGACTTCGAATATTTCTGCGTGTCGGGAAGAGCCACAATCGTGAATGGTATTTTCTGAGCAACAGGTTGCGTAATAGGGACCGGTGGTGGCGGCTGTAGTGGCGGCGATGGGATTTGAGTGGTCGTACAGGAAAGTAAAAAGGTGAGTAAGATCAGGATCGTGGATAGTGCATTACGAGCAAGGGTATACCTGTATTTATTCATTAGCATGCCTTACGCCGGAGCTTACTCGCAGTCTAACCTATTCAAACTTAATTATATACAATAACGCAAGGCGGTCGGACGCGACGGTGATGAAAATGAGGCGCAATATTTATTTGAAATACAAGATATAATGTGGCCAGGTAGTGAGGATGAGGCAAATGCAGCAGACGTTTCAATGCAACATGTGTGGTGCTCAGAACTTCGTTGGTCAGCCCTATTGCCATAACTGCCAATCTCCATTTATCTGGAACTGCCCGAATTGCAGGGCTCCAGTGCAAAACACAATGGCAATCTGTCCAAATTGCAGGGTAGTACTGCCCTGGTCAAATTCTGCATGGATAAACAGCCCTGCACCCATGGCCGGTTCAAATAACACGGACCAGCCACTTATGCTTAAAAATATCTCAGATGTAAAGCAGGAAAAACGGGGCTTAAGGATAGGCGCACTCATAGTTGGAATTATAGGAAGCATCGCAGGTATATTGGTTGCCGCATTGATATTATTTATCGCTGGCGCAGTAACAATCATTGGGGCGATAGCAGATTCCATGCAGGGTACAACAAATACCGGACCGCTGCAGGCAACAGGATTACCAATTGCCTTACGGAGTTTATTAGTCCTTTTAATATCGTTGATCGGAATAACAGGTGCATCGCTTAGTTTAGCTAAACCCAGATTGGCTGGGATTTTGATGATTATCCCTGGAATCTGTGGGTTCTTTTTAGCTTCATGGTTTTGGCTATTCAGTGGAGCGCTGCTTATCATTGGTAGCATTATGGCATTATGGAATTGGTTACATGGAAAAATTGGTGGCATAAGTAGATAATAATAAGGCTTTCCGTCTTTTTCCCGGCCTTGAGAGACTAACTATGAAGATCGCCATCATCGCCCCACCCTATCCCCTCGAAGAAGCCCCATCTCCACCACTGGGCGTCACATATGTCGCTGCTGCCTGTGAGCAGGCTGGTTGCGAGGTCAGGATATTCGATTATATCGTGCGTCGTTACACGAAGGAAAAGCTCGCAGCCGAACTCGACGAGTTCGCACCGGATGTGGTAGGGGCCACCTCGGTAACAATGAACTTCAAAGGCGCTGCGGCTATCATTCAGGGTGTCAAGCGCCACAATCCCGCTATCATCACCATGATGGGCGGACCGCATGTCTCCTACGATCTGGCCAATACCCTCAAAAATTACCCGGAAATCGATTTAATCGTCGTGGGCGAGGGCGAAGAGACCCTGCGTGAACTCCTGCCGGTCATCCAGGACCGGGCAGCATGGGATACGGTCAAAGGGATTGCCTTCTACAAGGATGGACAGACACATTTCACCGGTATGCGTGCCTTTATCGAGGATCTCGATACACTGCCGGTACCGGCGCGCCACCTGCTGCCCGTATCCCGTTACCTGGCCCTGGGCTTTCCGGTCAGCATCATCACATCGCGAGGCTGCCCAAACCAGTGCATCTTCTGTTTGGGCCGGCGCATGGTGGGCCATAAGGTTCGTTACCGCACTCCGCGACTTATCGTGAATGAGATCGAGGACATCATCGCCTACGGATTCACACGCATCAACATTGCAGATGACCTCTTCACCTCCAACAAGGTCCGTGTGCAGGCCTTCTGCGATGAGCTCAAACTCCGCGGTATCAAGATTGCCTGGAGCGCCTTCGCCCGTGTGAACACAGTGGATGTTGAGGTACTCGCCATTATGCGCGAGGCGGGCTGCGATACCGTGAGCTTCGGGATCGAGTCCGGCAACGCCGAGATGCTCAAGCGCATGAAAAAGGGAATCACTTTGGAACAGGCTGTCAAAGCAGCGCAAGCCTGCAGGGAAAGCGGTGTCAAGGCATATGCCTCGTTCATGATCGGCCTACCCGGCGAGAGCCCGGAGACCATAGCTGATACCTGTACCTTTGCCGAAAAACTCGGCATCAACTATGGCGTTCACCTGCTGGCACCGTTTCCCGGGACCACCGTGAGGGAGGAGCAGGAAAAATACGACATCGAGATCCTCACAGACGACTGGGACCTGTACGATGCCAATGTCCCCATCGTACGGACTTCCCGGATGAGTGAAACCTATGCCGCCGATTTCATGGAGGCTTATGAAGCCCCGCACCGTGATCTTTGGGACTACGTAGTCAAAAGGTATGAAAAGGGAATATGTACTGATGACGAAGGCCTGCGTGTGGCCGGCCATAACCGCATGCACCTGGTCTTCAAACTGCTGAGCACCGATCTCATCGAGCGTCATGGCGTTTTTAACAATGGCGATTCCAGTGTGCAGGTCCTGGCCGAACGGATTACTCAGCAGACCGGCGCACAGCCAAAACTCGTACAAGACACCCTGCAGCAGCTCAGCAATGCCGGTTACATAAAGTCCCTGGCCGATGCCACAACCACACGCTGGTACTGGACTCATAACAACCGATCGGACGCTGAAGATTGAGTTTCACCTGGCTGTCTTGGCCAGTTAATGTTTGGCCCGATGAGCAAAAATGGCTAACATTTTTAAAATATTTTGATAGTGTAAAATGTCTCATCGAACTATGTTGCAGACGGCACCGGAATTGATGAGCGCTGGGACATCTTAAAGAGAAGATTCGAGGAACCAAATGAATCAAGGAGGCTGTATGAAATCTAAATTTGTTGGGTTGCTAATTTGCTGTTTCATAATTCTGGCTTCCGTGCTGGCTGCCTGCGCGCCGGTCTCTACGCCCGAAGCTAAATCTGCTGCGAAGGCAATATTTACGCCTTCCGATGCGGATGACGCACTGCACGAAACTGCCGGTATTATTTATGAATGGTGGTACCTGGATGCTTCTTTTGATAATGGGTACTCCATGTCAGCGGCATGGCAGATCGTTGATCCTAGTTTTAGTGGTGACAAAGAGATGACCCGCTTCATAGAGTTTGCTATTTATGATCCCTTGGGCAAGAAGACGAGTGTGGATGTCTCTTTTGCCGCGAAAGATACCACTGCATCGAAAACAAGCTGTGATGTGACTATGGGAACCAACCATTTGAAAGGGAGCATACCACGGTATGACATGGAGTTCCTCGATAAAGACCTGGGATGCAGGTTGACATTTGAAAGTGTTGCTGAGGCTTTCCGGGCACCCCCGGATGGCGTGTCTTATTTCACCAAGCAGCCGGACAGGTGGATCGGTTGGGTGATAGCTCAACCCAGGGCCAGGGTGACGGGAACATTGATTTTAAATGGCAAGGAGATCCCGGTAACCGGTGTGGGTTATCATGATCATAACTGGGGCAATGTTTCGCTGACAAATATGTATAGCTATTGGTACTGGGGACGCATATTCTTACCTGATTACACGTTCATATATTCGGTGGGGCAGATGACCGATGCCCTTGGAAAAAAGCCCATTGCCGTGATGCTTTCCTATAAGGGAGAAAAACTGGTGGATGTAACTACAGATATTACCGCCGAAGGCAGCGAATTTGTGCCTGATAAGTTTACCGGCGCACAATATCCGCAGACACTGGTTCTGCGGCCGCAAGGCAGTGCTATTAGTGGGACTATCACTCATAAATTGAATCACCTGGTAGAAGGGCTTTCACCTTGGGGCGCATCTGAAGGCGGAGGCCATGCTTACTTCCGGTTCCTATCGGATTGCGATATTAAGCTGGATGTGGCAGGGGATAAAATAGATATCAAAACCCCGTTGCTCCATGAGTTTATGATACCCTAGCTGAAAAATATAACCGGTCAGGGGTGAGCGAACGGCTTTGGATGCTCTTGACAATCAACTAATGGTCACGCCCGAACTGGTTAAAATTAGGATCGCTGTCCCCTTGGAATTTACTACCACTGAACAAACATCGGCATAACTACGTGGTCGTAGTTGTCCACCCCCACGGGGCGGATGACGCCCGGATTGGAGGGAGTGGAAACTTCCAGCGAGACCTGCGCCTGCTTGACCACCGATAGCACGTCCGCCAGGTAGCGGGCGTTGAAGGCTATTTTAGCCGCCTCGCCATCCACCAGCGCGTCTATTTCGCCCACGTTGTCGCCGATCTCATCGGCGCGCGCAGATATGGTTATCTTGCCCGCCTCCACCGTGGCTCCCGGCGTCACGATAATTCTGGCGATGCCGCTGCCATCGCGTGCGAATATGGCGGCCATTTTAATAGCGCGCAGAAACTCGGCGACATCAATGCGTGCCTTTGTGCCGTAGGTCTGGGGTATAAGCTGTGAGTAATTAGGGAACGTGCCCTGGATCAGCTGCGAGACCATCTCAATGCCCTTGAGCTTGAAAAGCACCTGGCTTTTCTGCGCATTGAGCGTAATTTCTATCTCCTGGTCATCGGCGCCCATCAGGCGGCTGAGCTCGTGATAGGTCTTGGCCGGGATAATCATGGCCACCTTCTCTTTGACCGGCTCGGCCAAAGCGGTGCGATGTACGGCCAGTCTGAATCCGTCGGCGGCGGCCATGGTCAGCTTGCTGCCCTCGAACTCCGTCTGCACACCGGTGAGCACGGGACGCGACTCCTCGGTAGCGGCGGCGAAGGCAACCTGGCTGATGGCCTGCTTGAGGTCCTCGGCCTTGACTTTCGTGCTGAAGCCATCGCCCACCTGGGGGATCGGCGGGAAATCGGCGGCATCCAGCCCGTTGATCCTGGCCTCGTAACGGCCGCTCTTGAGCTCCAGAGTATGGTGTTTGAGATTAAGGCTGATGACGTCGCTGGGCAGCGAAGCTACGAACTCGGTCAATACGCGTGCAGGAATAGTGATGGCACCCTCGCTCTCTATCTTTGCGCCGACCCAGCAACTGATGGCTATCTCCAGGTTGGTGGCCGCCAGCTTGAGCTGCGATTCATCGGTGGATATAAGTACATTCTGGGTAATAGGAAGCGTCGTTCTTGAGGCTACTGCCCTGCCTATGATGCCGAGGCCTTTATTTAGATTTTCCTGCAGACACGACAGCTTCATAGAATTCCCCCCGTTACTATATTGACCTCAGTATACATTTCCCTTTTTTCTAAGTCAATGGCAAAAATAATATATACTGTGTTCCGGACATTGTAAACAACGATATATAGTGGTATAAATATTTTCAATTTCCGCCGGGCAAGGAGGTCAGCATGTATCCATTACAGGGGTTAAAGGTGCTTGATTTTTCACACGCAGGGGACGGCCCAACCTGCGGCCTGATGCTGGCGCAGGCGGGCGCGGATGTGATAAAGATTGAATCTCACCAGGGTGATCCTTTCCGACAGGGCCCGACCGCCATAGCCTTTTATAACATTAACCGCAACAAGCGCAGCCTTGCGCTCAACCTGCAAACACCCGAAGGTAGGAAAATAGCACACAGGCTTGCCTCCCAGGCAGATATAATACTAGAGAGCTTCACACCAGGTGTGGCGGACAGGCTGGGCATCGGCTACAGCGAGATCAGCAAGATCAACCCGCGCATCATCTACTGCTCGGTCTCCGGGTTCGGCCAGACCGGCCCTTACCGGCAGAAGCCGGCCTACGATCCGGTCATCCACGCCATGTCAGGCCTGATATCAGTAACGGGCGAAGCGGGCGGGCCGCCGGTGCGCATTCCATCTAACATCGTAGGGCTGCCCACAGCATTCCTGGCCGCCTACGGTGTGCTGCTGGCCATTTTGTCGAGGGAGAAAACCGGCAAGGGACAGATGATAGACGCATCCTTTTTCGACACCGCCGTCTATTTCATGTCTTCTTTTATCTCCGGTTACGCATTGACAGGATTTGTTATGCCCAGGATGGGCTCGGCCAATCCCGCCTTCACTCCCTACCAGTGTTTTCAGTCGGCGGACAGATATGTTTTCGTAGGTGTCACCAACGATAAGTTCTGGCAGGCCTTCTGCCGCGCGCTGGACCTGGATGACCTGGCACGGCGCCCCGAATATTCAAGCGCGCAGAGCAGGCTGGATCACCGTGATGAGCTCGTGGCAAAGATCGCCACAGCATTTCGCAAATTGCCCTCGGGTGAAATATTACAGAAGCTGGAGGCGGCAGGCGTCCCCTGCGCGCCCGTGCGCGAAGTGCCGGAAGTGCTTGACGATCCGCAGGTGATTGCAAGGCAGATATTTTTCGATATAGATTATCCGGGCATCGGTAAAATCAAGGTCGCAGATGTACCATCCAGGCTTTCAGACATCGAGCCGGTGGAGAACATCAGGGCGCCGCTGCTCGGGGAGCACACGGTCGAGATACTCCAAGAGCTCGGATATGATAGGGCCGGGATTGACGCACTTGAGCAGAACGGGGTAATCTTAAGGAACTAATACTATGGATATCATTCCGGCTATCGACCTCAAGGGCGGAAAATGCGTACGTCTCTACCAGGGCGACTACAGCAAAGAGACTGTGTTTTCGGTCGACCCTGTAGCCACGGCGCTCAAATGGCAGGAACAGGGGGCAAGCCGGCTTCACCTGGTGGACCTGGACGGCGCGGCCGCAGGTGAGGTCCGCAATACACAGGCCATCGAGGACATCGTGAAAAATACCAGCCTCGAAGTTGAGCTGGGCGGAGGTATCAGGCGGGCCGACGTGGTGGAACAGCTTATCAAGCTGGGTGTGAAGCGTGTCATACTGGGCACGGTAGCCGTGGAGCAGATCGAGCTCACCAAGCGCATCATCAAGAAGTTCGGGGAGGCCATTGTGGTGGGTATCGATGCCCGCGACTCCTACGTGACCACGCACGGATGGATGAAGATCTCTACAATGACTGTTCTCGAGCTGAGCCAGGCCATGGCGGCTATCGGCGCCAGGCGCATCATCTATACGGACGTCAAGCGGGACGGCACACTCACAGAGCCGAACTACGAGGCCACAGCCGAGCTGGTGCGCAAGCTGAATATACCGGTGGTTGCCTCGGGTGGTGTATCCTCCATCGAACATATCAGGAAGCTGGCAGCGCTCGGCGTGGAAGGCGTTATCATCGGCAAGGCGCTCTATACAGGCGATATCGACCTCAAAGAAGCTCTGGCCGTATCCTGAATCAGGCCGCACTAAACAAGTTAATAACCAGGAGCAAATTCTATGTTGAAATTTGATGAAAAGGGGCTTATACCCGTTATCGTGCAGGATATCAAGGACGGCACGGTTCTTATGCTGGGCTACGCCAGCAAAGAGTCGCTGAAATTGACACTGCAGAAGGGAGAGATGGTTTTCTACAGCCGCAGCCGGCAGGAGATCTGGCATAAGGGAGCCACATCGGGCAACGTGCTGAAGGTGAAATCCATCGCCAGGGACTGCGATTCGGACGCTCTGCTGGTCAGGGCCGATCCCGCCGGACCCACCTGCCACACAGGTGAGCGGAGCTGTTTCTTCACGGGGTTCAGCAAAGAGGATTTAGAGTAAGGAATCATGAAGCTGCTCATTATCTGCGGCTCACCCAGAAACGGCAACACCGAGTGGATGCTGAAATATCTTCACGGGCTGGCCATGGCGGACGGCGCCCAAGCGGAACTCCTGCTGCTGTGCAAGGTCGATGTCAAAATGTGCAACGGCTGCCTGGCCTGCGAGGCCGGCGGCAAAAACAGGAAAGGCCTCTGCACCATTAAGGATGACATGCAGGCTATTTATCCGAAGCTGATGCAGGCCGACGCCATCGTCTTCGGCACACCGGTCTATTTCGAGATGGTCTCCGGCCTTCTGAAGAACTTTATGGACAGGACCTGCCCGGTCTGGACCAGGCTCGAAGACAAGCGCTTTGCCGGCATCGCGGTGGCTGAAGAAGGCATAGGCACGGCCATCGATAACCTGAAAACCTATGCCGCCGTCTGCGGCATGAGCTGGGCAGGATGCGTCACTGCGCTGGCCAAGAAGCCCCGCGAAGTCAGCCAAATCGAAGGCATCATTGAACAGCTTGAGCAGCTATATCTATCCCTGAAGTCCGGCGCGTAGGGGCGTTGCTTCAGGTGCGCCCGCTTCCGGGCGGGTTTAAAAAGGTTCTGCCAAATCTTGGTTGGTAGTCTACCAGAGGGGGCTAACCCTTGTCTAAGCCATTAAGGGTATGGCTTACCGTTGGGATAGCACTGACCTGTATCGGTGTTATTGGTCTTTATTCCCCGATCGCTTTAATGGCTATTGGGTTAGTATTAATAGCATTAGGTACGTTTTGGGGGCAAATCACAAAGGTTAAATACTTTGGTTGGCTACTTCTTGCAGAAAAGATTTTCAATAAGCCACCAAATGACCCCAATAAAAACAACTGCCAATCCAACGTAAACAATAGCTATAGCTTCCGACCACACATTAATAACGGCAGCGATAACAAGGATTACAATTCCAGCACCAGCAATCCATTTCCCCATAACATACCTCCAAAGAATGAAAGTCATTGGTGCACTATCATACGTGATGTTAAAATAGTAGCATACTTACGCAGGCTATTTAAGATGCCGACATATAGAAAAATATATTTTCTTCCTTTTACAGAACCGCTATCTGTAAGACCGTTTGGTATAGACGAATTTAGAGGTAGTCGTTTATTACGATGGTTTCCTTATTTTACAGGAGCTGATATTCATCTACTGCTAAGTATAAAAAATCTACCCAAATCGAAATTTACTACCGATGAATTGGAATACTAATGGAGACTGTTCTGTGCAGAAGCAGACCTGCCTAAATATGATGGTATTGGTATTATGGAACGACATCTTGTTGATAATAAACTTCTGACTTCCATTCTGGATTTGCCACATTTGAATAATGAAACACACTATGATCTAAGGATACAAGTTAAATGGAGAGGTGTCGTAATCCGAGATTGGACTTCTATTATGGATTTTGATTTATTAAATAAAGATAAACTGCGCTTTGACTTTTTCTTAGGTACAATGGGTTTGATTATCGGTACTGTAATAGGTGGTATTTTGGCGACACTCATAACATTGTGGATCGCAGGACAAATAAAATGACCCTCAAGGTCTAGGATCAATTTTATGCAGTGGCCTCTCCTCCTGGGAGTCCTTTACTTTTGTTGGAGGAATGTCGTTTGACTGATTTCGTGCAGTGTCCTTAATTTCCTGTTCTGCAACATATTTGCGAAACCAAGTCGATTCTTCGCATCTCTGTTTATACATCTCACGATGTAACTCAATAGCATTTTTCTTTATCATGTTGTCATCTCCTGTGCATGGATGATAATTAATTAATTCTCCTACTAAGCATAAAAAGCTATAAATGGCATCTTTTTATCATCAGTAATATTTTGACAAATAACGCCGCTATAAGCAAATTGGTTTAGTGTAGATATCACGCTCTTAGTCGCATCTGATTCATCAGTGGACATTTCAGAAATCACTAAACCTAAATTCGATCCCATGTGGTAGTCAAGGTGGAATTGATGGGAGGGCGCTTGAAAAAGAAGATTCGAGATTACTTTGTTACGACGGCCTTTCGCATTTGGTTTTCCCGCAAACATGTACCGATCTAATAATTCTTCCGCATAATGACCTGCTAAAGTGCGGGCACGATAATATCTTCCTATGTCTAAGGCACCAACTTGTTCAACAAGGTGGCAAAGTAGATCAGACCCTACTGAAGCAATTTGTGGTACTCCCGTGATATTATTTGATTGATTTAGTTTGTCTATGACCTTTTGAACAGCTTTCTGGCAAGCACCAGCAAATTCTATGTAATTATCAATGCTGGCTAATTCTACATTCTCCTGTGTAATGTCAATTGGTGATAAACCTGCGAAATGACCAAAACGAATTTCATTTCCTGCGAAACAGAGCAATGTTCCTGCACTATATGCATACTCTGGAATAAGGCAACTTACATTAATACAAAAGTCATGGATAACTTGGGCTAATTTATAGGCGGCTACTGGACTACCGCCGTATGTATGGATTAATACGTCGCATTCTTTTAAGGGGTTCTCAGTCTTAATGCCACCACTTCGGAGGGCAGCATAACAATAGCGCACATCCTCTTCAGACATATCAGAATACGGCACCGGATAATAAAGCACGATAAGAGGACGTTTACGTAAATTTATTACTACACGGCATGCTGATTCAATCTGTTTTGTAGTTTCATCGTCTTTCGCTATTTCTTTTTCAACGCTATTTGCATCTATTGCCCTTTCAGCTTCTTCACTCACTGTCTACCTCCATTAAATGTAGATTTATACAAATCTCTAACGATGATTATTTAAGTATAACAGAATTGTCAATTTATGATTATGGTAAGCAAACCCTTGATTGATAGAATATTTATCGGCTAAACTCCACTATGGAGTCATGGACGGAATAGTCTGTAAATATTGCCAGTCTGCCAACATTATCAAGTATGGCATCTATGAAGGTGTCCAGCGCTATTACTGCAAAGACTGCGAGCGCAAATTCACGGAACTGGACACGTTGCCACATATGCAGACAGCTATCGACCGTATCGGCGCTGCTGTATCCATGTACTACGAAGGTTTATCACTCAATGAAATCAAGCGTATACTCAGACAGATTTATAGTTGGGATGTATCCGACTATGGCATTTACGGATGGGTTAGCAGGTTCACTAAAGATGCCATAGAAGTAACCAATAACTATCGGCCTGATACCGGCTACGTGTGGGCTGCTGATGAAACAGTGATAGATATAGCCGGAAAACAATACTGGCTGCTTGATGTTATTGATGTAAAGACAAGATTCTTACTGGCTTCCAAACTATCACCAACCCGCTGGATGGAAGATATCAACGATGTGCTGTTAGAGGCATATCAGCGGTCTGGTAAAGTTCCCAAGTCTATAATGACCGATCGTTTAGAGGGCTATGTCCGTGCTATCCCTTCCACATTTGGCAAAGAGGCACGGCATATCCGAATAAAGAAGTTTGCAACCAGGCCAAACAACAACATGATTGAGCGTTTTCATGGAACGATTAAATCACGCACTAAGATAATGAGAGACCTGAAAAGCCCTGAGACAGCGGAGTTAATACTCGATGGGTTTTTCGTTTATTACAACTATTTCAGGCCGCACGAAACGCTATCTAAACAGGGCGAAGATACCACACCTGCCTTAAAGGCTGGTATCAAGTTCCCGTATGCCAATTGGGAACAATTTATCCGCCATAGCCAGCAAGAAAAACAAACGCTTGTCATACGCTATGACATACCCAAATTACCAGCATATCCAATGACCGACCTTGATAGGAAAAGGGAATACGAGCGCCTAAAAAGTAGACAGAAGCTGGCAAAACGGCAACAAGGACAGTCACGTATCCAGTCTATCGGCAGGCCAAGAAAACGGAAATGATATAATGAGGCCACCAACCAAGAGTTGGCAGAACCTTTAAAAAACCGCCCCTACAATAATTCCTCTTAGGAGCGTACCTTCAGGTGCACCAGCTCTCAGGCGGGATTGAACCGTTACAACAATAGTCCGTGAAAATTATCTACCCTTGAAATCGGGCTTCCTTTTCTCTTTAAATGCTCGATTGCCTTCTGCTGCATCTTCCGATTGATAGCATTTCTTGATAAGCCGGTCGATCTCCTGCTCAACGTCCTTGTCCAGTTTCTGGTAATCGAAAAGCTGGTTAATGACGTACTTAGTCCCCTGAACAGCCAGCGGCGCCTTTTCGGCTATCTCCTGCGCCAGGGCGTTTACTGTTTCGTCCAGCTTGGCAGGAGAGACCAGAAAATGCAGCAGGCCGATCTCTTTGGCCCGCGCAGCCGGCACGAATCGAGCAGTTAGAAACAACTCCTTGGTATAGGGCACGCCGATCAAGTTGATCAAGCGCTGAATTGATTGGGGATAGTATACCCAGCCGAACTTCACCGGTGGGATACCCATCCTGGCATTATCCGAGGCTATCCTGAAATCGCAGGTTGTCGTGATGTCACAGCCCGCGCCCAGGGCATCCGCCTGTATCCTGGCTATGATCGGTATGGGACAATCGAGAAGGCTATTGAGTGCGTCTGCCAGGGCTTTATCGGCTTTATCCCTCTGGCTGTTTACGAACACCAGGTCCATACCTGCACTGAATGCCATATCGCCGGCGCCTGTAAGGATGATTACCCGTGCCTTCCCCTCTCGGACAAGCTCGTTCAGGCTGTTGGAAAGTCCGCTCAAGACCTCGTAATTCAGGGCGTTTCTTTTATCGGGCCTGTTAATTGTGATAGTGCAGATATAATCCTTACGTTCGATTAATAGCTCTTTGGTCATTTCTTACTCCTTTTGTCTGTACTGGTGCGTGTCTTTGTAGCGAGAAGTGACGGGAGACCGGTTCTTAAAACCCGGCTCAAGGCTGTATAGGGACTCATCTCGCCTTTCTCAATTTTTTCTCCAAATTCCTTGATCCTGCTGTCATCCAATATTTTTGACTTTATATCTGCCAGGATTTTCTGCTCCAGCATATACTGGAACTGTTGCAGGCGTTGCCGTCCTCGCCTTTCCTCCAGCAGCCCCTTGCTCTCAAGCATGTGTCTATGCCGCAGGATTTGATCCAGAAGCTCTTGTATTCCTTCGTTCTGGTCCGCCCGGCACTTCAATACCGGTATCCGCCATTGCTCCTGCCCTTTGATTAAATCAAGCGTTACGTTCAGGTTGTTGACGAGTTTATCGGCTCCGGCAAGGTCCGCTTTATTGACTACGAAGATATCGGCGATCTCCATTATGCCGGCCTTCATGACCTGGATGCTGTCCCCCGCATCGGGCACCAGGACCACGGCGACCGTGTCCACATGGCCGATGATATCCAGCTCACCCTGCCCCACGCCAACAGTCTCAAGCAATATGTAGTCCTTGCCGGCGGCATCGACCAGGTCGATGATCTCACTGATCGCGCCGGTCAATCCGCCTTTTACTCCCCTCGTGGCCAGGCTGCGTATGAAGACACCTCCGTCGGTGTAGTGTTTCTGCATTCGCACGCGGTCACCCAGTATCGCCCCTCCTTTAAAGGGACTGGTAGGGTCCACGGCCAGGACTGCCACGCTGAAGCTACGTTCCCTTAAAAGCGATATAAGACTGTTGATCAGCGTGCTTTTACCGGCCCCGGGAGGCCCGGTGATGCCGATCCGATATGCCCTGCCGGTGTGTGCGGATACCGATTTCATGATTTCAGGGACCTGCGAGCTGTCCCTTTCAATGAGGCTGATGAGCCTGGCCAGGGTCGGATCGTCCCCGGCAAGGATTCTTTGTACATCCTGCTCGCTCAAATGCTTATAACCTCCGATGGAAGGCTCCGCATAGCGCTATCCTCCCGACACATAGCCGCCAGGATCGAATATCTTCAATAATGCAAGTTCCCGGTCACTGGGAGAGGCTACGGCCTTGACCGATAGAGCTGCATTGACCTTCCAGCCGCAGTTGTCCTGGATTTCATTCAGCTTATTTGCCAGGCTATTCGCGCCGGACTCAAGTATGCAGCCTGTCAGAACAAATTGACCATCGGCGCCTTTCTGGAAAACGCCCATGTTGGTAATAAGGGTGCTAACCCTGTCGCCCCGGGAAGTTACATAGTCCAGTTTCTCCACACAGCGCTTCTTCGATTGCGCCATCACTACCATCACTTCGGCAGCGCCGCTGGTATTATCGTTGTTACCGCCCGATCCGCTGATGTATATGTCTTTGCCCACCTTTGTGGTATTGATATTCCCGCATCCATCTATTTGTGCTGCGCCTATCACGCTCAGGCACTTCGCGCCTTCACCCGAAATGATAAATCCGTACATCTCGCTCGTGTCCATCAACATCCTGGCGGACGGAACATGGCAGACACTCAACAAATTCGGATCACCCGGCGCGGGCTGATATCCAAGCACTCCCGAACCAAGCACGAGCTCAATATCGACGCCGTCCTTTTTAAGCTGATAATAGGCCAGCCATGCGGCCAGGCCGGGTATCCCTATTCCAGCCAGCAGGACCTGGTATCCGGCTTCTTTCACACGCTCAACGATTACTCTCGATGCGGCGATGATCATTCCCTCTGTCCGGTTTGCATCTTTATCCGAAGTCCGGGAGGGGAGACCGCCTTTCCAATTCTTCCTGTTGAGCTTGCGCTTAAGGCCTGATATGCGCTTGGAGCCCAGCAGGCGGGTGTATCCTTCATGATCGCTGATATCGTATACCCACTGCCTTAACCAGGCGTCAAGCGAATCCGGATCCGCGCTCACCCTTCTCTGCTCAAGCATGAAATCGTAATCTTCGCCATAACTATCGATATCCGCTAAGTTGGAGAACTGGCCTTCCGGATGAGCGCCCAGCGGGCACAGCGATACCGATCTGACAAGGTATCCCGGGATACTGACGAGATCGGCGTGACGGCGTATGAAATCCGCACCGACTATTTTTTCGGCCGTCACCACCACGCCTCCTCTGCTGGCCCTGACCCCCCACAGCGTATCCTGTGAGACGGGCGACATGATTGTATTGCCGTTCCGATCGGCAGCCAGGGCGTGAACTATGGCGATATCCGTATTCAGAGCCCTGACCGCGCCGATTTTCCTGCTGCTGTCGAAGGGATCGGTTATCTCCCTGAAAGAATCGCTGTTGTCCGCAGCCATACTGCTGCCGGCTATGGATCTGGTGGGCATGAATCCCACTCCCAACGCACCCGCCATCAGCCTCTGCTGCATGGAATAGAGAGTCCAATTTTCGATCTCAACCGCACCCTCGCGGTAAGCCCTCTGCATAACGTGGCTGGGCGCCGGGTTGGGGGCGGCATAAGAACATCCTCCCGAGATAAGCTTCTTTATCAGCCCGCAGTGAACTAAATTCAATGATAGGTCCCACATCATGGACATGACGAGGGTTAAACCGGGTTTGCTGCCTTTATACTGCCGCATGATCTCGCAGACCGCCGCGTTGGCGTTCCAACCTAAAAAGACGGACATGCCCGGTTTAAGATTCTTTTCAAGCGCCTGGCGGAGGCTGACGACCTTGTCCGGCCCACCGAGCGGCGCAGAGGCGAACATCTGCTTGAATTGTTCTTCGTTTTTCATCGCAGAACCAATTTTCTTAAACGATATATCATATCAGTTATCTTTTAGCTCGTGATAAACCATCTTTGATTGCAGCCTGCAAAAGACAGCCGCTACTTTTTGAGAATGTGAATGTTTACGCAGCCCAGACCTGTATTATGCGCCATGGCAACCTTGGGGTTGTTGGGTATCTGAAGATTGCCGCCTTCGCCCCTCAACTGGCGTACGAGCTCGCCTATTTCAGCCACGCCCGTAGCGCCCAGGGGATGCCCTCTGGCTATCAGGCCGCCGTCGGTATTGACGGCTACCTGGCCGTCTATCTTTGTTTTACCTTCGAGGAACCATTTTCCGCCTTCGCCTTCCTCGCAGTAGCCGAGCGCCTCTATGCAGATCGCGCCGCCGCCGGCGAAGGGCGCATGGCACTGGACCACCTTGATATCTCTGGGCCCCATCCCACTCTTCTCGTAGGCCTCCTGGCTCACGCGGCGGGTCAGTTTGCCACCCTTGAAGTCGCCGCCGATGTGCGGGCCAGGCCCACCCACCAGGTCATTGTAATCCGGGGTCCCCGCAACGCTTACGGCGACGGTGATCGCCCGGCTCGCTCCGTACTGTTTGGCCTTTTTCTTGCTGCAGATGATGGCCGCCGATGCCCCATCGCTGATTGGGCAGCTCATCAGGAGAGTAAGCGGAGAGCAGATCATGGGCGATGCCAGCACATCAGCCGCGGTGTATTTTTTCTGATTATGCGCATATGGATTGAGCGGCCCGTACTCAAAGCACTGTGCCGCCTCGGCCGCCAGCATCTCGGGAGTGTCGCCGTAGGTCAGCATCCTTCTTTTAATGGCCATGGCGATGCGGGCCG
>CAYVBI010000020.1:0-17981 GCA_964448985.1 uncultured Dehalococcoidales bacterium | reverse complement strand
CAGGCCGCCGCTTATATTTCCCAGAACAGGTTTGCGCTGCTTAACGTCTATGGCCATGGCGCTGACCGTGTTGATAAGCGATACAGCGTCGGCGCCTGCCTTTTCCACTGCCTGAGCGATGGCTACGATATCGGTTACATTGGGGCTGAGCTTGACCATCACCGGCAGTGTGGTAGCGCCCTTCACAGCGCTGGTGATTTCAGACGCCGCGGACGGATCGGCGCCGAAGTGCATTCCCCCTTTGCTGACATTGGGGCAGCTTATATTGACCTCGATACCGCTGATCCCGGCCACACCCTCGAGCCTGGCAGCCAGCTTTGCATACTCATCGATGGTGCTGCCGGCGATGTTGACCAGCACCGGCACCTTCCAGGTAGCCCACACAGGCGCCTTCTCCGCTACCAGCGCCTCCACTCCGATGTTCTGCAGGCCGACCGAGTTCAGCACGCCGCCCGTCACCTCAACGATACGCGGCTGAGGATTGCCGTCGCGAGGCGCAAGCGTGGTACCCTTGCAGATGATGGCGCCCAGCTTATTCACATCGACCAGATCGCCGTATTCATCCCCGTATCCCCAGGTGCCGGATGCGGCCATCACGGGATTGGCCAGGCGCAGAGCGCCTGCCACCCGAACGCCCAGATCAACCTTGCTGCTCATACGTTGACGTCCGGCCTCAGTTTTTTCACACGGTTAATCTTGCCCTGCATAGATAGTCTCAGGTCGCAACGGTCGTCTATCTTGAGTGTGGTTACAACGCGCAGCGCCCCTTTTTTAAAGGGCGCCTCGTGCATGGCCCGCGTGACCTTGAGCACCTGGTCCAGCGGACCCTCCAGTATGGTCCCCATGGGAGTAAGACGGTACTTGATATTGCTGTTGCCGATCAGCACATCCATGCAACCCGCAACGTACTCGCTTACACCGGCGCTCCCCGTGCCCAGCGGCACGACCGATATCTCAGCTACGACATTTCTCTCTTTCATGGCTACCCTCTTTTTTAGTATGACAATATTTAGGATCCCGTCTGAGAGGGCGGGTTTAAAAACCCGCCCCTACATTTTCTGTAGGGGCGTACCTTCCGGTGCGCCCGCTTTTGTCTATAGTATATACAAGCCCCCCGGGAAATTACAGGCGCTTCCGGTTAAACGCGCAGCCGTTACAAATATGTTAAAATTTTACATCTGCAGGTTGATTGGCACAGATGGAGAGTAACAACGCATATCATATCAGGAGTATGGCTGACAGGGACATCCAGCAGGCCGTAGAGGTTGACCTGGACGCCTTCCCCAACCAGTGGCCGCACCCGACCACTAACTCGTTCCATCACGAGTTGCGCAATAAACTGGCGCACTATGTGGTGATCTGCCGGGGCGGCGCCGGCGCGGCAGCGGACAACGGCCACCGTGTTATCGGCCTGGGAGAGAGATTATTGTTATTAAAGCAGCTTTTTTCTCGCGGGCTCGGCTTCAGTCCATCCTGCCCGCCCGGGGAATACCTGGTGGGCATGGCGGGGATCTGGATGATGGTGGACGAGGCGCACATCGTGACCATCGCCGTGAGGAGATCGCACAGGCACCAGGGGCTGGGAGAATGGCTGCTCATCAGTATAATAGAGCTGTCCACAAGGCTGAGGGCCAAATACGTGACGCTGGAGGTGCGCGAATCCAACAGGACCGCGCAGGCGCTGTATGAGAAATACGGTTTCACCAAAGCCGGCACGAGGAGAAAATATTACTCGGATAACGGAGAGGACGCGCTGATCATGACCACCTGCGAGCTGGATTCGCCGTCCTACCTTGAAAGGTTGCAGAGGCTCAGGCAGGAGCACCACGCCCGCTGGAGCCACTGCGCCGCATGAAAATGAACTGAAATGGAGTATCGATTATGGGTGAGATGAAAAGTTCATGGCAGATAGCCATGGAAAAAGCCGAAAAACTGGGCAAGGTCAGCCCCGAAGAGATCAACAGCATCAAATATGTGCCTGAGGGCAACAGGATCGCCTCCCAGTACCTGCAGGACGACAAATCGGACCTCATGGCCGAGCTGGCCAAATTCCCGGCCGGCGACGCTGCCGTGCATGTTAAAAAAGGCATCGACGAGATACTGCTGCGCAACATCAACCTGCCCCACAACGAGGAGGACATGCGCCGCACCAACCGCGCCACGGACGGGCTGCGGCTGATAAAGGAAAATAAAAAGCAGATCGAGTCCGCGCTGGGTCTGGTCAATAACCTTCTCAACCAGTACCAGTTAGCGCTCAAGCAGACCTACGAGGAGTTTAAAAAGAAGGCTGAGACGACCATACAGCAGGCGTCGCGCAGCGCCCGCCCGCAGCGCGGCGACCAGATGCCACTCGAACAGAGGCTTCAACTACAGATACAGGAAGAGTGGCGCCAGATACACAGCGAACTGGACGCCCAGTACAGTAAAGCGCTGGACGAACATAAACAGAAGATCAGAGATATAGCCTGACCGTCCTGTATCAGGCCCTGAAAGCCCTATCTTTCCAGAACGGATAGAAATCCGGCATGTCTGTGCTCACCTTCATAGGAAATTTAGGGGGGCGCTTCTCCAGGAAGGATGCCACCCCTTCCAGCACGTCTTTTTCGCCGTAGATCCAGTTCAGCGCCCTGGTCTCCAGTATATGGGCCTCCATCGGGTGGTCGGCCCCCAGCATCTTCCACATCAACTGCCTGCAAAGGGCCACCGATATGGCGGAGCTGTTGTCTGCGATCCCTGCAGCTATCTCCCTGGCCCTGGGTAACAGGTCTTCCGGCTCCAGCAGCTCGCTCACCAGCCTTTTATCGTAAGCCTCCTGGGCGCTGAAAACCCTGCCGCTGTAGGCCCATTCCGACGCCGCCCCCATGCCGACCAGGCGCGGTAGAAACCAGGTGGCGGCGCCGTCGAGTATAATGCCCCTCCTGGCAAAGACAAATCCCATCCTGGCGCCCTTCGCAGCTATGCGCACGTCCATGGGCAGGGTCATAGTGATGCCGAATCCCACGGCCGGTCCGTTGATGGCGGCTATGACCGGCTTCTTCATATCGTAGATGCGCAGGCAGACGATGCCCCCTTCATCCCTGCGGGGGGCGGTATCCGCCTTGCCCGTGAACCTGTCGTGAAATGAGTCCAGTTTGCTGCTATCAGATAAATTGGCGCCGGCGCAGAAGGCCCTGCCCGCTCCCGTCACGATAACCACGCGCACACTATCATCGTTGTCAGCATAATCGAAGGCTGCAGTCAGCTCGGCGCAGGCAGCCGAATTGACCGCGTTCATGATCTCGGGCTGATTAAGTGTCAGCAGCAGTATATTATCGGAGACCTCGTATTTCAGAAACTTGAATTCCATTTGCCCTCCTTATGTAAAACGATCATTTTATACGGGTTTGTTCACCAGCCCGCTATTATAGATTATTGTAATATCAAATGGTATACATATTTGTTATAATACGATCATGCGATACCCGACAGCCGCTGGTATAGTCGTGCTGGCCTTCATGATTATCGTGATGCTGGCATCCGGCTGCCAGTCCTGCGCCCCCGATCCGCTTCAGGGGGGCGTGAAGCTTTATTCGGGGAATAAAGGCGTTGATGTGGAGCAGCATCCCCAGGCTCCCCTTTCCTCTCAACCCACCAGCCCTGCGACGCAGACAACCGAGCGGCATGAGACGGTCACCGATGCCAACAGCGTGTTCTCGATCGGGGTACCGCCGGGCTACCGCGAGGAGCGGCAGGTCACCGCGCAAAAACCGGTGGATTTCTGGTTTGAATACCTGACGCCTGAGATGTCCTTAACTGTGAACGGCATCCCGGTTGAAATCCCCGTCCGCTACGGCACGGGGAAAACCGGATTTACAGCCGGCGTCACCGGCTTCAACTACGTAATGAAGAATACTTCCACGCAATATCTCTCGTACAACCTGCGCATCGTGCCTTCAACGCCGGGCGCGTCGGTACCCATGGTCACCCGGGAGACCTGGACGGCGCCCTAATTATCTTCCACGAACTCCATCGTGTGCGCGATCTGTTTCCAGAGCTCTAACCTGTCAGGTGCGACCGCCAGCGGCGCCACGGCCCCGAACAGCAAATACCGGTTGCCTTTCTTCACCCCGTAGACATAGACCTGTGAAGAGATCTTGGTCGCCGACTTGGCTTCATACAGAAGCTCCCATGCCGGGGTGACCCCGTCCAGCAGAGTACCGTTTTCACTGGCAATTACCTTTGGGCTGGCTCCTCCGCTCGACAGCCTGATGGCCTTGGCCCATTCATACGCGACCGAGCTGAAATCCACGCCGAAACCACTGACTACATGTACCCTGATGTAGTTGGCCTGCGGAGTGGATGGTGAAGCGACAGCTCCCCAAACTGAATCCGTCAACGATTGTTGTTTGTATTCCTTGGGATACCTGATCCTGAAATTATAGACATCGTTAAAATACTCGTTGTAATCCCAGGGGGGAAGAGGAACCGGCTTTTTTTCGGCAACTGTACCCGCGGCCGCCGCCGCAGGAGGTGTTATGACCATGGTCACCACCACGTTTTGCGGCGAGTTCCTGGTGCCGGTGCCCTCGATTGTGATGTTTTCCGTATATGTCCCGACCGCCAGGCCGGCTGGGGCGATATATATATCCAGCGTTTTGCTGTAACCTTTTTCCATCGCGCCGTCCATCTCGGTCGTCCACATCCAGGGGACGGTCTCCCTGAGGGCCCAGATCATGACTCCACCACCTTCATTCATAAACGTGATTTTCTTGGTGACGGTCTTGCTGTCCCCTTGCTTGAACTGAACATCGATGGCCAGGGAGTTGATGCCCAGCCTGGGTGTCGCATCGACGACAGGCGTCTCAGGCACGACCGGCGCAGGAGCAGGCGCTGAGCAGCCGGTAATTAACAACGCGATTATTAAGACCACCAGGCAGATGTTGCTTCTGATCCGTGGACTATAACCTTTCGTAAATAGTTTCATCATAATTTAATTATAACAGGCAGTGCCAAATAGTACTGCGGCTTGAGACGCATACAACCGGAGCCCGCAGGTCCCGTTGAAACGGCATATACGCATGGAGTATGCTGTAACTGCGATGGGGCGCAGGGAGTAATGGACAGGAATCTCAATCTGAAGGCGGGACGAAACAGCTACCGCATACCACTGACCCGCGTGCATACGCTGGTGCTGGGCAGCGGCGCCGCAGGGTTGAACGCGGCGGCGCAGCTTTACATCAACGGTGTTAAAGATTTAATGATCGTCACCCAGGGACTGTTGATGGGTACCTCGATCAATACCGGCAGCGACAAGCAGACCTACTACAGACTATGTTTATGCGGTTCCCAAGCTGATTCGCCGCGCGACATGGCGCAGACCTACTTCGACTGCGGCTCCATGCACGGCGACCTGGCGCTGGTGGAATCGAGCCTGTCGCTGCGGGGCTTCATTAACCTGGTCAACCTGGGAGTCCCCTTTCCCCGTGACGAGTACGGACAATTCGTAGGCTACAAGACCGACCACGATCCGCGCCAGCGCGCCACCTCGATCGGGCCCTATACCTCGAGGGAGATGTGCCTGACGCTGATCGACCGGGTCAGGGAGCTCGGCATCAGGATACGCGAAGGGCTGGAGGCGGTCGAGCTGGTAACGACGGGCGGTGAATCTCCCCGTGCGGCCGGGCTGGTCTGCGTGGACCGGGACGGACATTTCGAGGCCTTCATCTGCGAGAACCTGGTCTTCGCCGTGGGCGGCCCGGGCGGTTTGTACAGGGCCAGCGTGTATCCGGTTCAGCAGTCCGGCGCCATCGGGCTGGCGCTGATGGCCGGCGCCTGCGCCGCCAACCTGCCCGAATCGCAGTTCGGCCTGGCCTCCACGGCTTTCCGCTGGAACGTCTCGGGCACGTATATGCAGGTCATACCCAGGATCATCAGCCGCGGCGCGGACGGCCTTGCTGACGAACAGGAATTCCTGCTGCCCTATTTTCAGTCTCCCGGCGCGTTGAACGGGACGATCTTCCTCAAAGGCTACCAATGGCCCTTCGATGCGCGCAAAGCCATCGGCGGCTCCTCGCTGATCGATATACTGGTATACATCGAGACGGTGGTTAAAGGCCGCCGCGTGTATTTGGATTTCCGCTCCAATCCGTCGGGTTACCGACTATCTGATCTTCCCGAAGAGGCCCGCAGCTACCTGGAGAAGTCCGGGGCGACGCAGGATACACCCATCCACCGCCTGCTGCATATGAATCCGGGCGCCGCCGACCTCTACAAAAACCACAATATAGACTTATTGCAGGAGCCGCTGGAGGTGGCCGTCTGCGCGCAGCATAACAACGGCGGGCTGGCCGGAAACATCTGGTACGAATCGACCAATATCAAACACCTCTTCCCCATCGGCGAGGTCAACGGATCGCACGGCGTAACGCGTCCCGGCGGCTCCGCACTCAACGCCGGCCAGGTGGCCGGCTTTCGCGCCTCCGAATTCATAGCCAACCGCTACGAGGAATGGAGCCTGGACGATGACGAAGCCGAGCAGGCTATTAAAGAATGCGCGCAGGGTGTCATAGAGTACGCGGAACTGTGCCTCAAGGCCCGCAATTCCTGGGAATCCGAGCTGGAGCAGATACAAGATCGACTGTCGCGTTCGGGCGCGCATGTACGCAGCATCGATTCGCTGTACAAAAATAGTCTGCAGGCCCGGGAGCAGGCGCGCAGGCTGATGCAGTCCGGCTGCGCGGCGGAAAGCAGGGAGCAACTCGGACACGCCTTCAGGGTCAGGCAGCTCGCCTTTGCCCACGCGGCCTACCTGGACGCCATACGCTACGCGCTGCAGAGCGGCGTGGGCAGCCGCGGATCCTCGATCGTGCTGGACCCCGGCGGTACACGGATCCATGAGATGCTGGACGACTCCTGGAAGATCGCCGGTGAGGACACTTCATTCAGGGCAAAGGTGCTCGAGACGCTATGCACTAATAAGGGTGAGGTCCAACATCGCTGGGTCCCCTGCCGTCCCATACCAGAGATCGATTCCTGGTTCGAGACGACCTGGGCCAGGTTTCGCAGCGGCGAGATTTACTTCCGGTAGGGTTTCCCCTCCGGTCAGCATCCACGACCGACCGCCCTATGTTGAGGACTTCTTGATGCGCTTGAGTTCTTCCGCCTCCGGCAGTTCCCTGTAGTAATGGTCCAGCGGATAGCATCCGGAGACCAGACCCAGGCGCGGCGCCGTGGTGCAATCGCTGAACGTCCGACAGATGCGGTTGCGGGTCAGCGGGCGGCCTGCCAGCACATCCGCTGGAAGGTCGGGATAGGAAAGCGTGGAACGGCCAAGCCCCACGAAGTCGATTTTCCCGGCCTCAACCACGGCCTGGGCGACGTTGGGTATCCACTCCTGCAGATAGCTATATCCTGATCCAACACACAGCATATCCGGCGCGGCGGCTTTCAGCTCGGCTGCAACTTGTATGTGCCGCGCAACTCCAACCAGCGGGTCCTCCGGCGGCAGATATCCGTCCGCGGGCGGAAAATAGGCCGGCCGGATAATGTGAGGATTGTAATAAGGGCTCCCGGCCGAGAAGTTGACCAGTTCGACACCGATCTCTCCCATGATCTTCATCAACGCCGCTGGCTCGTCCAGCTTTATCGCCCCCGGTACCCCGGGATCGCCGCCGAAGGCATAGGGATAACGGCCATCTTCATCGCGGTACTCGAGCATGCGCCCCACGTTGTCTTTATCCGGACGGTAAGGAGGCATGTCGAAACTGCTGAACCTGACCCCGATCCTCAGCCCGGGGCATTCGTTTTTGATCCCCGCGACAATCTCGCGCATGAAGCGGGTGCGGTTTTCAAGGCTGCCGCCGAATTTGCCCGTGCGGGTGACGGCGCTGAGGAATTCATGCCCCAGGTAACCGTGGCAGTGCTTAACATCGACGAAATCGAAACCGACAGCGAGGGCGCGCTTGGCGGCCTGTATGTAGTCCCCGACCAGGTCGTCGATCTCGGCATCGGTCATCACGGGGTACTCCGGCTCGATACCGAAGAGTTTATCCAGCAAGGGGTGATGATATAGTATTTTCGGTTCCAGCTTTGTTTTTTCGTTCGGGCGGCAGAAACGGCCCGAATGCGTGAGCTGCAACCCTACCAGCAGATCATCGACCCGGCCATGATAAGTTTTATGTTCTTTCGTCAGCGTAGTGCGCAGCTCCTCCAGATCGCGCATGGTGTAATCGATCATCATCAGCTGGTTGGGGTTGGCGCGTCCATCCGGCCTGACGGCTACAGCTTCACCACCCCAGATTAACTTCGCACCGCTGAGGCCGAATTTCCTCCAGCGCCGGTAGACCAGGTCGGTGGGACGTCCGTCTACGGTCCCATCCCATCCTTCCATTGGTTGGACGCAGAACCGGTTGCCGATCACCTTGCCGCCTTTCAGAGCATAAGGTTGCGCCAGGGCGCCGGAAGGGGCAGGGACCACTTCGGGACTAACGGGAATTTGAATGCCCAGCGTATCGACATGGTCACGAAACTCCGTGACTGTTTTCAACTGAGCTATGCGAGCGTACAACTTTATTAATCCAGGCCGCTTTTCAAGCGATGGGAGATTTGCCCGAACGGGCTTTTTGGATCCACCCCAGCACCTGCTTCACCTTTGCGGTGACTGCAGCGTAATTTCCCGCATCGATCGTCTCTTTGGGGAAGAGTTTGCTGCCCATCCCAACGCAGCAAACGCCAGCCTTGAACCAGCCGCTGATGCTTTCCTCCGTCGCATCGACGCCGCCGGTGGGCATCAGCCTGGCCCAGGGCAGGGGGCCGAGGACGTCCTTGACAAAACCGGGCCCGCCGATCGCTCCGGCGGGAAAGACCTTGCAGATCTCCACGCCCAATTCCTCGGCGTTTGATATCTCGGAAACCGTGGCGCAGCCGGGACAATACGCTACCTTGCGCCTGTTGCAGATGCGCGCCACCTCAGGATTGAGCACAGGGCCCACAATAAAGTTGGCGCCGAGCTGTATGTAAAGGGCGGCTGTAGCCGGGTCGATGATCGATCCCGCCCCCAGTATGACCCGGTCATCGGAGCTGTAATGCTGGGCAAGCTCCTTAAATATTTCGTGCGCGCGGTCCCCGCGGTTGGTAAACTCGAAGCAGCGGCACCCCCCTGCGATGCAGGCATCGATCACCGAGATGGCAACCCCGGCATCGGGATGATAAAACACGGGGACCAGCCCGCTCTCCACCATCGAATTCAGTACTTTCAGACGTGAGTATTTAGCCATTTCAATTTTCCTCGATATTAAATTCGCCTAACGGCTGACACGTCCCGATCCGTCGCCCTTCATCAGCTTCTCCACTTCAGCTATTGAAACCAGGTTGAAATCGCCGTAAACGGTGTGTTTGAGGGCCGAAGCTGCAACGGCGTAATTCAGAGCCCTCTGCGGGTCGGAGGGTTTGGAGATCAAACTGTAGATAAGTCCACCCGCAAAGCTGTCACCGCTGCCGACGCGGTCCACGATGTGCGTGATATCGAAGTTCGGCCCCTCGAAGACCTTGCCGTCTTTCCAGAGCAGGGCGCTCCAGGCATTGTGCGATGCGGAGAATGAGCTGCGCAACGTTATCGCGATCGTTTTCAGGTTCTTGAACTTCTTCGCCAGCGACTCGCAGACGAAGCGGTACTTGTCCGCAGATACTTTACCTCCGGCAACATCGGCCCCCGGCGCTTTTATGCCGAACACCTTATCCGCGTCCTCCTCGTTTCCGATCGCCACGTCGCAGTATGAGACCAGTTCCTGCATGACTTCGCCTGCGGATTTTCCCCACTTCCACAGCTTGGCCCGGTAATTGAGGTCGCAGGATACAATAACGTCCAGTTTACGCGCAGTTTTGACCGCCTGCAGGCAGACCGCGGCCGCCCCTTCAGATACAGCGGGAGTGATGCCCGTCCAGTGGAACCATCCGGCGTCATTAAATATAGTCTTCCAGTCGAACATGCCTGGTGAAACATCGGCGAACGAAGAATCCGCCCGGTCGTAGATGACCTGGCTGCCGCGCATCACCGCCCCGCTCTCCAGAAAGTAGATGCCCAGGCGGTTGCCGCCGCGCTGGACATACTGAGTGCCGACGCCGTACTGACGCAGATGCTGCAGGCAGGCTTCGCCCAGGTCGTTGAGGGGAAGGCGCGTGACGAATTCGGTTTCCAGCCCGTAATTCGAGAGAGAGACCGCGACATTCGCCTCGCCGCCGCCGTAAGCAACGTCGAATGTGCGCGCCTGCCCGAACCTCAGTTGTCCGGGCGGGGCAAGGCGGAGCATGATCTCCCCGAAGGTGACTATTTTTTTCATTTTTCCCTCTACAAACGGCGAATGTGAAATCCTCCGTCCACATCTATAGTCTGGCCAGTGGAAAACGGAAAGTAGTCCTCGGCGATAGCGACCACCGCGCGCGCGACGTCTTCGGGCTGTCCCCAGCGTTTGATGGGAGTGATCCCTTCCGCGATCAATTTATCGTACTTGTCTTTGACCACTTCCGTCAGAGGCGTCCTGATGATCCCCGGCCGTATCTCGTACACGTTGACGCCCTCGCCGGCCAGGCGGTCGGCGTAGAGCAGCGTGTTCATGGCCGCCGCCGCCTTGGAAATGCAGTACTCCGCCCGGCTGGTGCTGCTGGTATAGGAGCTGATCGAGCCGATATTCACAATTTTTGCCGACTCGATCTTTTTATGCGAAATCAATTCGATCATTTTTCTGGAAACGAGCTGCGTGAGAAAATACGGCCCGATGGCGTTGACCGCCATCACCTCAGTCATGCTTTGTTCGCTGATCTCAAGCATATCCATTCTTACACGGGGGCCGATCCCAGCATTATTGACCAATAAATCTATCTGTCCGTATTTATTAATTGTTTCATCCAGGATTTTACGCCGGTCCGCCGCCGAAGTGACATCGGCCGTAACGATCAGGCCGTCGGAACCAGCCTGCCGGACAAGCTCGAGGGTTTCGGTTGCAGGATCGGTGCTCCCAATATCGTTGATGACGGTCGTCCAACCGGCTGCGGCAAGCTGGGTCGCGATGCCGCGTCCGATACCCCCGCCGGCCCCGGTGATAATCGCAACCTTCAATCTCTTATCCATACTGTCCGCTCTCGCTAAGCAGCCTCACAGCCGAATTGAGCATATCATTTAACGTACTTCGTTCGCAACTCAGTAGTCTATCATTTTGAATCTACTGTATACCCTGAATGTTAAGACGGTAAATACCCGTTGACAAGTGATATCATTATTGATACTATTATATTGAATGACGGATTCCGTAACGAAAATAATCAAACAAATGCGGAGGAATCCGCAAAATGTTAGATTTACTGATCTCTGCAAAGTATGTGAATATTATTTTGGTGATCCGCGACAGAGAAGCAGCAGTCATTGTATATACAAAACGACGTGGCAGGGTGATCCCAGGATAAATATACAAGATGCCAATGGTAAGGCAAAAGCATATCAAGTTGGCCAAGTTTTGAGTGCTATAGATAAATTGGAGGCACAAAATGGTAACAAAAAAACATACTGACCAGTATACATACCGTATTACCTGGTCTGAAGAAGATAAAGAATTCGTTGGTTTATGTGCTGAGTTCCCCGGCCTGAGCTGGTTGGCTAAGACTCCGGAAGCGGCATTGCAGGGTGTACGCAGGTTAGTGACAGAGGTAGTTGCAGACATGCAATCTAACAACGAAAATGTGCCTGAGCCACTTGCAATCAGGCGCTATTCGGGCAGACTTATGGTGCGTATTCCACCACATATGCATCGGGAACTTACTATACAGGCAGCAGAAGCTAAAGTTAGTATTAATCGTCTTATCAGCTCCAAGTTGGCGGCAGTGTGAAAAGTCCAGCCAACGATCAGTCATATTGACATTCGAATTGCGCAATGTAGTACACTATGAACCGGTGACCCGCAATATACTGCTCGTTACGTCCGGCGTCTTTCATCCGCCGTATTTCGGGAGGCTGGCCCTCCACGAAGCCCTCAAACAACTGGACGGTTTCACCTTCAGGCATGTGCCCTCGCTGGAGAGGCTCCCCGCCAACCTGGATCAGTACTCGGCCATGGTGCTCTACTATCACGGCAAGACCATATCCGATGCGGCGCTGGCGCGTCTGGACGGCTTCGTGGGCGGCGGAGGCGGGGTACTGGCGCTGCATTCGGCCACGGCCTCGTTCAAAGATTCGAAGCGCTACTCTGAAATCCTGGGCGGACGGTTCATCGGTCACGGTCCGGTGGAGAATTTTGAAGTTACAGGCCGGAAGTACGACATTTTTAACGGCATAGCACCTTTCACCATCAGGGACGAACTTTATATACACGATCTGCAGCCGGGGGTGGACGTCCATTTCACGACAAGGCAAGAAGGCAGGGAGGCGCCTGTCGTGTGGACGCATAGCTACGGCGCTGGCAGGGTCTGTTACGCCGTGCCGGGGCACACGACAAACAGCCTGAAACATCCTGCAATGCAGGAGATACTGCGGCGCGGGTTGAAGTGGACCTGCGGCGCAGAGTGACGGCAGGGGCGAAAGCGATGAGGATGAATTTAGGCATCGTCGGCTGCGGCGATATCGCCGGATATACCGCCTTTTTTGCGCGCTTGAACCGCAGAATCGCGATGACCGCCTGCTGCGATGTTTCAAAGCAGCGCGCAGATTCCTTTGCCAGACGGCATGGCATCAAACACGTATTCACGGATTACGCCGGGATGCTGGCAAACGCGCGGCTGGATGCAGTCTACCTGGCCGTGCCGCACAACCTGCACTTCGAGATGATCAAACGGGCTATAGAAGCCGGCAAACATGTGCTGGTCGAGAAGCCGGTCACGCGCACATACGCCGAAGGAATTGAGATCGTTAAAACTGCTCAAAAGGCCAGCCTCAAGCTGGCCGTCAACTACCAGTACCGCTACGATGCGGCATGCTACCGGCTGGCGCGCGCCGTGCAGAGCGGGCAGATCGGCGATGTGCGCTACGGACGCATCAACATCCCCTGGCATCGTGAGCATAAGTACTTCGAAGGTTCACTTTGGCACAAGACCATCGCACAGGCCGGGGGCGGTACGCTGATCACACAGGGCAGCCACTTCATGGATACTGCTCTCTGGGCCTGTGGGAGCCGTCCGGTATCCGCCGTCGGCGTAACGGCCAGGCGGGTTTTCCAGGACGTGGAGGTGGAGGACCTGGCGATGGGCATCGTTGAGCTGGGCAACGGCGCGCTGATCGAGATATGCAGCTCGATGGCTTCCGCCAGTGAGCAGGCTGTATCCATCGAGATCTATGGCTCGAAGGCGACCGCAGTCTACACAAACCAGCCATGGCCGCGGGTGCGTTTTATCGGCGGCAGGGCAAAAACTAATGATCTGCCCATTTTCGGTTTTCACGCGCTCCAGAGGAGCATCGAGGGATTCAGGCGCTGGGTGAACGGCGGAGAGCCGCACCTGGCAACGGGACGAGAGTCGCTGCCCGTGCTGGCGGCGGTGGAGGCCATTTATCGCTCGGCGCAGAGCGGGATACGTGAGAACGTAAAAATCGACACATAACAATACAAATTTAATAAAGGAGCGGATGATGGAAACCAGAAGCGAAAAACTTAGCTGGTGGATCAAGATCGGTTACGGGCTGGGCGATATTTACGGCGGCGGGTCGGTGGTGATGCTCAGCTTCTACTATCTGATCTTCCTGACCGACGTGGTGCAGATCGCCCCGGTGCTTGCGGGCACGGCCATCCTCATCAGCAAGATCTACGACAGCATCACCGATCCCTTTGAGGGCCTTATAGCCGACCGCACGCGCACTCGCATGGGGCGGCGGCGTCCCTACCTGCTGGCGGGCATACCGCTGATCATACTGTCGTTCTTCGCGCTGTTTTACCCGTTCAGCATGGAAAACGAGATGACGCGCTTCGCCTGTGCGCTGGCCGCCTACCTGTTTTACTCCACGGTGGTCAGCATCGTCATGCTCAACTACAATGCGCTGCACGCCGAGATCACGCTCGACTATAACGAGCGGGCCACTCTCAGTTCGGTCCGCATTTTCTTCTCCACCATCGCCTCCATCGTGGCGGCGCTGGCGCCGCTGGAGATCGTCGCAGCCTTCCCCGATGTCCACACAGGTTACATCGTGATGGGGATGGCTATGGGCACCTTCTTTGCGCTGCCTTTCATCGCCACTATCGCCGCCGTCAAGGAGCGACCCGACTTCCAGAAACCGCCTGCGCCCTTTAGCTGGCGCAGGACATTCATCGACCCCTTTAAAAACCGCACTTTTGTTTATACCCTCGGTATGTTTCTGTTCGCGATTGTCGCTATGGACGTAGTCGCTTCCATCGTAGTGTATTTCGTCAAGTACTTCCTGCTGCGCAGCGGCGAGGTCACGTTTGTCACCGGCACGCTGCTGGTGGCGCAGGTCGTATCTCTGCCGTTGTTTGTATGGATAAGCAGACGCACCAGCAAGGCACGCGCCTATATCGTAGGCCTGGCGATCTGGGTGGTGGCCATGTTGTTCAGCTTCCTGCTCAGTCCCGCCAACGATGATTTCTGGGTCTACGTTTTTGCTTCGGTGGTCGGCCTGGGCACGGGTGGCATCATGGTCATGATCTACGCCATCTTCCCCGATATCCCCGATGTGGATGAGCTCGCCAGCGGCGAGCGCCGCGAAGCCATCTACTCGGCCTTGACCATGTTCATCCGCAAGTTCAGTTCGGCGCTGGGGATTTTCGCCGTCGCTCTTGTAATCGGGTGGGCGGGTTACGTTGCGCCGTTGCAGCAGACGATTGATGGCGCGACCAAACTCATCGAGCAGCCCCAGAGCGACACATTCCAGCTCGTCTTGCGCATGATTTTCGTGCTCTTGCCCATTGTCCTGCTGGGATTTGCGCTGTTTTTTGCCATGCGCTTTCCGCTCACACCCGAACTGCACCGGCGGTTGAATACGCTGCTGGCCAAACTGCGCCGGAACGAGCCGGTGGACGAAGAAGAAAAGCGACAGCTTACCAAAGTATTGCTGGGATAGCGGATGACCGTCCACACGCAGCCTGACTACCGCATACGGGCATCCACTCCCGCCCCGGCGGGCTATCCTGCATCAGCGGTGTCCGACTCCTTCTCCGATCAGCCCTTCCTGCCCGATTACGAATCGCGCCGCCGCGCGTTCTTCGACCATATCCTGCGCAACCCCGCGCCGGAGAACACCAAAGCCGCATGGTATGAGATGGCGCGCCTGGCTGCAGGCGGCACTCCGCACGAAGGAGTTTTGCTGGCAGCATTGGATTTCATCGACGCCAGGAGGGACTGCGCAGATTTCGTGTTGCACGGGATATTGCGCCTGCTATATCAGTTCACCCCGTACGGTGGTGGACAGGGCATGAAAATAGGACAGCCGCTCTCCGTCTCGCTGGTCTCCCACATGAGGAAGACCGTGCTGGACTTCAAGTACTTCCCCGACGAGCCGGGCATCGATTCGCTGTGCACCTGGACGGAGAACCACTACATACTGTTCACATCCGCGGCCTACCTGTCCGGGCAGATGTTCCCCAATGAGGTCTTCAGCAACTCCGGTCAGACTGGAAGGCAGAAGGTGGAGTTGAACCGCGGGCGCATACTGCGCTGGCTGGACCTGCGTTTTCATTCGGGTTTCAGCGAATGGCTCTCGCACGTTTACTATGACGAGGACCTGGCCGCCCTGCTGGCGCTTTACGATTTCGCCGCAGACGAAGAGGTCCGCAGTAAAGCGGAGATGGTGCTGGACCTGCTGCTGCTGGATATGGCTCTCAACTCGTTCAAGGGCGTCTTCGGGTCCACGCACGGGCGGGCCTACGAGAACACCAGGAAGTGGGCCTCCAACGAAGGCACCACCGACACATCCAAGCTGCTCTTCGGCACGGGAGTATTCTCCGGCTTCGACAACATGAGCGCGATTGCGTTCGCTTTGAGCAACTACCTGGTCCCGGCGGCCATCGAATCCATCGCCCATAGCGACTTGACCATGGAGAACCGCCAGCGCATGGGCATCCGTCTGGCCGAGATGGAGAAATGGGGCATACGTCCCGACAATTTCGAGGACGGGATGCAGTATCTCACGCTGGAGGCCTATCTGCATCCGCGCACCATCGCCAACACGCTGCGCATGTTCGATACCTGCAACTGGTGGGAGAACTCCTTCCTCAGCGATTTCAAACCTTACCGGGGGCTATTGAGAGCGCTGGGCGCGGTGGGTGGACTGCCCCTGCTCGCCCGTTTCCTGCAGCGCGATGTCTGCCGCAACACGCGTGAAGAGGTCAATATCTACACGTACAAAACACCGGATTACATGCTTTCGACTGCGCAGGACTACCGCAAAGGCTACGGAGGCGACCAGCAGAGCATCTGTCAGGCCACGCTGGGCGCAGACGCGGTCTGCTTCACCACGCACCCGGCCAGGATCGAGGGCGTCACGCCCAACTACTGGGCGGGCTCCGGCCTGCTGCCGCGTGCGGCTCAGCATAAAAACGTGGCCATCGTGGTGTATAAGATCGAAAGAATCCAGGCCCTGTATGTACCCATCTGGCACTTCTACACACACGCCTGGTTGCCCAGGGACAAGTTCGACGAAGTAGTTGAGAGAAATGGCTGGATCTTTGCGCGCAAAGGCGCCGGATACCTGGCGCTGCGCTCACGAAATCCATATTTCTGGCGGGGCAATGGAACACAAAATGAGAAAAAACCATCTGGTAAAAATATCTCGGCGTGTGACGCATTATTGTATCCCAGGCCGGAGGACGAGGGGCGCGAGATACTGGCCGATGGAGCGCGCAACATCTGGGTCTGCCAGCTTGGCCGCGAGGCCGACGACGGACCATTCTCCACTTTCATGGATAAAATCGCGGCGGCCGAGATCGTTTTCAAAGGCATGAACGTACGCTTTTGTTCGCCCGGAAACGGGCTGATCAGCTTCGGCTGGAAGGGGCCGCTCAGCATAGACGGCGTTGAAATCGCTCTTAAAGACTACCGCCGCTACGACAATCCATTTATGCAGGCCGATTTCAACTCGGACGAGGTGCGTGTGACTGCGGGTGAGTACAGGCTCGTCCTCGATTGGAAAAGCGGAGAGCGCCTCCTGGAATAATCCGGCCGTCAGCCTATTTTACGGCTGTGTAGATGGCTGCGGCGCCGAAGAAAAGCCTTTTTGCCGTGGCCTGTTTAAAACCCGCTTTCAGAAGATATTGCTGCATCTCCTCGGCGGAGAAGAAATGCTGTGCTGATTCTGCCAGGTAGCGGTAGGCCTCCCTGTTTCCGGAAATTAAATATCCGGTCGGAAAGACCCACGACTTCAGATAACGGTGGTCGAGGAAACGGACGAATCGCGATTTGGGCTGGCTGCTTTCGACAATGACGAACCTGCCGTCCGGTTTGAGCACCCTCAGGATTTCATTCAAATAATCTCCCGTCATGGGATTATTGTAGGTGAGATTGCGGAATGCAAAGGAGATTGCGATGCAATCGAAGTGACCGTCCGGGAAGGGAAGCCGTGCCACATCGGCATTGATGAAGAGGACGTTTCGCATCCCGGCTGACAAGGCTTTGGCGGCGGCTATTTCGAGCATCGGCTGGCTGTAATCGGCGCCGGTTATCTCAGGCGTGTATCGGGCAAGCCGGGCGATGGTGATGGCGAGGTCTCCCGTGCCGCAGCAAATATCCAGGAGTCGTCCGGGGCTATCTTTCAAACAGGCGAGAGCCGCCTGCCTGCGCCAGCCGCTGTCCATGCCCAGGGTGATGACATGGTTTATCAGGTCATACCGGTCGGGTATCCTGGTAAAGATATGGTATAAAGGGCGGCCGGCCGTGGGCTTATTAGAGTTTAATGCCATTTCGATTATAGTTTGATTACTCCTGACAATATATAGCCGGCCGCTATCAGCAACTGTGTCAGCAGAACGACCATGACATTGCTGGCCAGCGCGGGGATGAGCTGCGCCCTATCGTTGTAT
>CAYVBI010000019.1:0-19230 GCA_964448985.1 uncultured Dehalococcoidales bacterium | reverse complement strand
CTTACGGCATCAGGACGGCCATGACCTTCCTGCCTATCTACCTGATCGTTGCCGCGGTACTCTTCTTTGCCGGCTCTTTCTTCTACAAAAAGGACTACGCCAAGGTAGAGAAAATAGAGCTCGAAATGGAATCCTGATATCAATGACGGGCGGATAGCCCTGTCCCGATCACCATAAACCACACATATGAGATTCTATAGAATATTGCATATTTCTATAGAATTCTATACTATATATGGCCGGGCGGTTGATCGCCCCTCGGACTTGAGAGCCGGTAAAGTGAAAGAGACAGACCTGATCAGCATTAGTGAAGCCAGCCAGATACTGGGTGTCAACGAAGCTACTCTGCGCCAGTGGACGGATGAGGGCAAGCTCAGCGCATTCGTAACACCGGGCGGGCACAGGCGCTACTCGAAATCGGACCTGAAAAAACTCACCCGGTTGGGTCAGAAAGTGCTGGGTATCAAAGACCTCGTGAGCGAGCTGGAAGATACCACGCCCCGTCACAGGGAGATAGCGCGCGGCTTCTTCGACAGGTCTCCTCAAGCTGTGAAACCTTGCGAGGAGCATCAGCGTCAACTGGCAGAACTGGGCCGTCATTTGCTCAACCTGACAGCTAGATATGTCAGCGAGCCCGCCAGAAGGGAGGAGTCTCTTTCTGCAGCCCGCGATACGGGCAGGGGCTTCGGCCGCCTGCTGGCCGAGATGGGGATGCCGCTGACCGAGGCGACGGAGGCTTTCCTCATGCACCGTGAGCTGATCATGCAGGCGGCAGCCAACCTGGCAGGAAAGCGCGAAGCCCGGGGCGGACGCATCGCAGAGGCCATACCGCTGGCCAATCGTTTGATCGATGTAACTCTTGTTGCCATGATAGACGCACACCAGAAATATACAGGCGGACAGGCGGGCCATACATGATATCGATATCCCGCCTGCTCTGCGGCACGGTTAGCCCCGGCGACAGCCTGCGCTACCGGGAAACCGGGCAGCTACGGGGAAAGAAGGTCAGCGCGGAGCCGGGTCCCGTAGTTGTCTGGAACTGCACCCGCCAATGTAACCTGCATTGCATACATTGCTATGCCGGCGCCAGCAGTCAGGCAGAAACACCCTCCATGAACACGAAACAGGGTATGCAATTTATCGATGACCTCGCTGAATTCAACGTGCCCGTCATCCTCTTCTCAGGCGGGGAACCACTATTGAGAGACGACCTTTTCGACCTGGCCGGGCACGCGGCAAGCCGGGGCCTGCGCATAGCTCTCTCCACCAATGGCACGCTAATCGATGCGCAGACCGCGGATAAGATCAGGGAGGCCGGTTTCGCCGAGGTCGGCATCAGCCTGGATGGCACCAGTTCCACCAACGACCGCTTCCGCGGCAAAGACGGAGCTTACCGGCAGGCGCTGGAAGGCATCCGCGCATGCGTGGCCAGGGACATCAGAGTATCACTCAGACTTACCATAACCAGGTACAACCACACCGAAATACCAGACATCTTCTCGCTGATAGAACAGGAGAACATCAACCGTGTCTGTTTCTACCACCTTGCATATTCAGGGCGGGGCAACAAATTGATAGAACAGGACCTTCCCCACTCTCAAAAACGCAGGATCATGGACATAATCTGTGACCGCACACTCGACATGCACAGGCGCGGCCTGTCAAAAGAGGTACTCACAGTGGGCAACCATGCGGACGGAGTATACCTGTACCTGAGAGCGCAGGAGCAAAAACGCACAGATGCCGGACGAATACAAGAACTGCTCAAAATGAACGGCGGTAACAACTCGGGGATCAGGATAGGCGCCGTGGACGACAAGGGTGACGTACACCCGGACCAGTTCTGGCAGAGCTACTCGCCGGGTAACGTTCTGAAGCGTAAGTTCGGCGATATCTGGACGGATATGTCTCAGCCGGTGATGAAGGGATTGAAGAGCCGCAAGCATCTGCTTAAGGGCCGCTGCGCCCGCTGCAGGTATATTGATCTGTGTAACGGCAACCTGCGCGTGCGCGCCGAGGCTGTATACGGCGATATGTGGGCCGAAGACCCCGCCTGTTACCTCAGCGACAGGGAGATCGGTTTAATAAAATGAGCGCTGACCTGTCACACTCAAGTTTAATCCAACCCCGGTTGCAGCTCGTGGCATGGGAAATCACGCGCTCATGTAACCTGCACTGCGCCCACTGCCGCGCATCGGCCTCCGGAGGCGAGTACAAGGACGAACTGACCACGCAGGAGGCATCTGTTCTGATAGATCAGATCAGAGAAGCAGGCAATCCTATTATCATTCTCACCGGCGGAGAGCCGCTGGTTCGCAGTGACGTGTATTCCATAGCAGAGTATGCAAGGGCCAAAGGTCTGCGTGTGGTCATGGGCACCAACGGGACACTGGTTACACCGCAGATCGCAGCCCGGCTGAAAGACTCGGGGCTCTCCCGCATCTCGGTCAGCCTGGATTTCCCCATACCCGAGCTGCAGGACAGATTCCGCGGTCAGCAGGGCGCATTTTCGGCAGCGCTGGCCGGCATCCGCAGCATCCGTGAGGCAGGCGTCGAAGTTCAGATCAACTGCACATTGACCAGGTTGAATATCGCCTACCTGAATGATCTGCTGTCCCTGGCCCTGCATGAAGGCGCAGTAGCCTTCCACCCCTTCTTCCTGGTGCCTACGGGCAGGGGCAAAGGGCTTTGCGACGTTGAGCTCAGCGCTGAGGAATATGAGAGCGCCTTAAACTGGATATACGACAGGCAGCTTGAACTGAAGGACAGGATATTTTTCAAACCGACCGATGCGCCGCATTACCTGCGCATATTGAGGCAACGCACTAAACATGAGGCGTTAAAAGCCGGCCCTTCGTCCACATCTCACCATCATCATGGCAGCACCGATTCGATCAGCCGCGGATGCATGGCCGGAAGCGGATTCTGCTTTATATCTCACACGGGCCGGGTACAGGGGTGCGGCTATCTGGACCTTGCAGCAGGCAATATCAGAAATCAACCATTCGGCGAGATCTGGCGAGATTCACCGCTCTTCAGGCAACTGCGCGACCTCAGCGCCATTAAAGGAAAATGCGGAGTCTGTGAATACAAATCGATCTGCGGCGGCTGCCGGGCACGTGCATATGAAACCACGGGTGATCACCTGGAGTCCGAGCCGTATTGCATATACCAGCCCCACGGCGCAACAGGAGAACGCGTAAATGTCTGAGGCTGCACACGCAACCCCCGAGAACAGGCTGCTCGATATGCTGCAATCAGGCTTCCCTGTTATCAGAGAACCGTACGAGGATATGGGCGCCAGGCTCGGAATAAGCGGTGACGATGTAATCGGGGGGATAGCCGAACTCAAGAAAAAGGGTATCGTACGCCAGATCAGCCCGGTGCTGGACGCCAGAAAACTTGGCTTTCAGAGCACGCTGGTTGCAATGAAGGTGAGCGAGCCTCTGATAAAGAGCGCCGAGGATTATCTGAGCTCCCATCCCGGCATCAGCCACGGCTATGAGAGGGAGCATGAATTCAATATCTGGGTAACCCTGTCCGTACCTCCGGGAACAGATTTGCAGGCAGAGGTAACTAATATCGCTGCAAGTTCCCGCGCACGAGCGATAATCGCCCTGCCTGCGGTCAAGGTATTCAAGCTGAGGACCAATTTCAGCCATACTGAAGATTCTTCAGCGGAAGAGGATATCTTGAACGGGACGGGCCTTCCAGGCAGGGCCAGATTATCGCGGGCCGATAGACAGATCATCAACGGTTTGCAGCACGATCTGCCGCTGAGCGCCGATCCATTTGCGCCGCTGGCGCGCAGCCTGGAAATGGACGTGGATGAAATGCTGGCGCACAGCCGCTCTCTGCTGCGCCGCGGCATAATCAGGCGCTATGGCGCTTCCATCAACCATCGCAACGCTGGATACAGGGCCAATGCCATGACGTGCTGGGATGCTCCTGTCGATAAAGTAGATGAACTGGGACATACGCTGGCTTCCAACAGACATGTCAGCCATTGCTATGAGAGAACGACTATTGATTCCTGGCATTATAACCTGTTCGCCATGGTGCATAGCCGTGATAAGACAACCTGCCTGCAAATAATCGAAAAGATGGCGGCCGTAACAGGTCTCACAGATTACGCAGTGCTGTTCAGCATCAGGGAATTCAAAAAAACGAGAATACTCTACAGAGTTTAAGTAAAGAATGGCGACGTATTATCCGATTTACCTCAACCTGCAGGGCAGGAAGTGTCTTATCGCAGGAGGCGGTCAGGTTGCATTGCGCAAGGCTGCTGCGTTGCTGGAATATAGCGCCGAGGTCACCGTCGTAAGCCCCCGGCTCTGTGTCGGGTTGCGCAAGCTTGCGGAGGACGGCCGGATAAAAGTCATAAACAGGTCCTACCGCGCCGGTGATATGAAGGGTATGCATATCGCCATCGTGGCCACCAGTAATCGTAAAATCAACCGGGGCGCAGCGGAAGAAGCTAAAAAACACGGCGTGCCCGTCAACGTGGTGGACGATCCCGCTCTATCGGATTTCATCGTGCCTTCCGTCCTGCGCAGGGGCAGCCTTTCCATTGCT
The DNA here is from genome assembly GCA_964448985.1 of uncultured Dehalococcoidales bacterium. Lineage (GTDB taxonomy): Bacteria > Chloroflexota > Dehalococcoidia > GIF9 > UBA5629 > CAIMUM01. The sequence goes on along the minus strand of CAYVBI010000019.1, from coordinate 14,655 downwards.
GTCTCAACCTCCGCCAAGAGCCCTGCGCTGGCGCGCAAGATCCGCAGCAGGCTGGAAGGTGTATTCGACAAGGAATTTGCATCGCTGGTCCTTGTGATCGAAGAGGTCCGCCGTAGCACCAGGAAGCTTGGTCTGAAGGTAAGCAGCAGTGATTGGCAGCGGGCTATTGACATTGACTCCATGATCGCATTAATCCGGCAAGGACGGGGCGAAGAAGCAGGGGAAGCCCTGATAGAGAAACTTAAGAAATGTGCAAAATGATCTTACAGAGGGGATATGCTCATGCATGTTAGCCTCGCCGGAATAAACCACCGCACGGCGCTAGTGGAGGTACGGGAAATGGCTGCAATAAGTCCGGACGGGCTGCCCGAATATCTTCATCTTCTACGGCGGCATGTGCAACACGGCATCATCCTCTCAACCTGCAACCGCACCGAGGTATATGTCACAGGCAGCCAGGTCGGCGAGCTTGAAAAAGCCTGCGCCGATTTCCTGAATAAAAGCATGTGCCTGCCGGCCGGCGCCACTCCCTATCTCTACGTTATGAGCGACCGGGTCGCCCTTGAACACCTTTTCGGCGTGTCCTGCGGATTGGATTCCATGGTAATCGGCGAATACGAGGTACTGGGCCAGGTCGGTCAGGCGCTGGCGGCGGCCGAGAGGTCAGGCATGGTCAATCTGCCCCTGAGGCATATTTTCGAGAGCGCCATCAGCACCGGCAGGCGCGCTCGCAACGAGACAGGCATAAGTAGAAATCCGCTCTCCATCAGCTCTATAGCAGTCAACAAGGCACTGGATATCGTGAATGATATCGGCAGTTCCAAGATCGTTATCATAGGGGCCGGCGAGGCGGGCAGGCTGGCCTTGAGAGTGGCCAGCAGCAGGGGCGCCGCCGATATGGCGGTTGTCAGCAGGACGCTGGAGCGGGCAGTTCGCATAACCGGCCGGAACGGCGGACGTCCCGTCAGCCCGGATATGCTGGCTGCGGAGCTGCGAGACGCCGACATCGTTATCGCCTGCGCAGCATCGCCCCACCCTGTGCTCCGCCACATACAGGTGCGCGAAGCCATGAGCAAGCGGCCGCAACTGCCATTGATCATCATCGATATCGCACTGCCCCGCAACGTGGAGCCCGCCGTCGGCAACATCGACAATGTGCATCTCTACAATATAGACGACCTGAACGTCCTTGCGGATAACCATCGCCAGGAAAGGGAGTCGGAGGCGGCGTCCGTCAAAGGGATCATAGCAGAAGAGCTCGATATACTTATGAAATGGTGGCTGTCATACAGCGCCCGCCCGGTTATAAAGTCCCTGGTGGCCAGGACCGAGAAGATCCGTGCAGCGCAGTATCACAGCTCGATGAAAAAAATGGCATCCTTGTCGGAGGAGGAGAAACAGCAGATCGACCTGCTCACCAGGTCGATCGTAGATAAGATATTGAGGGACCCTATCCTGTACCTCAAGGAAGGCGGCGGCGCAGACCGCATAGAGACCATCAGTCGTCTTTTCGGGCTAAATGATGGAAAGGACCTGTGAATAATAAATTTGTGATCGGATCGCGGGGAAGCAGGCTGGCCCTGATCCAGGCGGAGTCGGTGGCTCGTGAGATCAAACAGGTTCATCCGCGGCTGGAGGTCGAGATACACAAGATCGTGACCGAGGGCGATCGCAACCGAAGTGTGAACATAGACATGGCCGGTGACACAGGTATATTCGTAAAGGCCCTGGAAGAAGCCCTTCTGAACCACAGCATAGATATAGCTGTGCACAGTCTCAAGGACCTGCCGACCATGTTGCCCGCGGAATTATGCCTGGCTGCCGTAACGCAGAGGCTGGACCCCCGCGACGCATTAGTGGCCAGCTCTCCTCTGGCCGATTTGAATCCAGGATCAAAGATAGGCACCGGAAGCCTGCGCCGCGCGGTCCAACTCAAACAGGTCCGTCCGGACCTGGAGGTCTGCAGCATACGCGGCAATGTGGACAGCCGCCTGCGCCGGGTTAGCTCCGGACAACTGGAGGGTGTCATCGTCGCCGCAGCAGCGCTGCTCAGGCTTGGATGGAGTGATAAAATAACCGGGTACCTCCCGCTGGAGTTCTTCCTGCCGGCGACCGGTCAGGGCGCGCTGGCTGTAGAGGCCAGGGACGGTGACAGTAGAGTGGAGGAGATCATCGGGCCAATCAACCATTTACCCACGTGGCAGGCGATAACGGCCGAACGGGCTTTCCTGCATACAGTGGAGGGAGGCTGCCGTGCGCCCATAGCAGCCCTGGCCACAGTGCATGATGATATCCTGGAGATACAGGCCATGGTGGCAGACAGGGAAGGCAGCATAATAATGAGAGACTCATGCGAGGGCCGGGTACAATTGCCGCAGGAAGCCGGCGAAAAACTCGCGCGCAGGATGCTGAAGGCAGGGGCCGCCAATCTGATAAAGGATGCACGATGCCTGTAAAAAGAGGAAAAGTCTACCTGGTTGGCGCCGGCCCGGGCGATCCCGGGCTGTTCACCCTCAAAGGCGCTGAGTGCCTTTCCAGGGCAGATGCAGTTGTCTACGATCACCTGATCAGCAACCTGATCCTTGATCACGCTTCGACAGCGGCCGACAAAATCTATGTCGGCAAGAAAGGCGGGAGCCACCATGTCGAACAGGATGATATCAATCGCCTCCTGGTAGAGCTGGCCGCCGACGGCAAGACGGTGGTTCGCCTCAAGGGGGGCGATCCATACATACTAGGGAGGGGAGGCGAAGAGGCCGTAGCGCTGAAGGCCGCGGGTATCCCCTTCGAAGTGGTGCCGGGCATCAGCTCGGCGGTGGCTGTGCCTGCCTACGCCGGCATACCGGTTACGCAGCGCGGACTCTCGTCCTCATTGACCATCCTTACCGGCCACGAGGACCCTGCCAAGAGCGTTTCCCATATCCGCTGGGACATGCTGGCCAAATCGGGCAGCACATTGATCATTCTGATGGGCATGCAAAACCTGCGCCTCATCGCGGCGCTGCTATTGAAGCACGGCATGAAACCGGGCACACCGGTGGCCATCATCAGAGACGGCACACTACCGACGCAGTTCACGATCACAGGCACGTTGAAGAATATCGCTGAAAAAGCCGACGATGCAGGGATGACGGCCCCGGCCGTCATCGTCGTAGGCCGCGTGGTAGAGATGCGCCGGGACCTGCGCTGGTTCGAACTCTTCCCCCTCTTCGGCAAACGTGTGCTGGTCACGCGTGCAGGGAGCCAGGCGGGCGGCTTCGAAGGGCTGCTCATTCAGCACGGTGCACAGCCCGTGCGTTTCTCATCCATCGAGATACGTGCGATCAGAGTAAAACAGAAACTGGACAGGGGCATTTCTAATCTGAACGAATATGACTGGCTGGCCTTCACCAGCGTTAACGGTGTCGAGGCCTTTTTCCATCGCCTGAATGAGCGGAAGTTGGATTCCCGCGCGCTGGCCGGCCTCAGGATAGGCGCCATCGGGCCCATGACGGCGAGTGCGCTCAGCGCACACGGTGTCGAGGCTGACTATGTGCCGGGAGTCCACACAGGAAAGGGCTTCCTCAGGGATTTGAGGAAGTCAGAGGTCAATGGAAAACGCTTCCTGCTGCCCCGCGCCGATATAGCCGACGATGAGATCACGGAAGGCCTGAGAAAGCTGGGCGCCAGGGTGGATGAGATAGCCGTCTACCATACTGCAAGGCCCCGCGGAACCCTGGCGCGGTTGAAAGGCCTGCTGCAGCCCGGCAACCTGGACATAATCACCCTTACCAGCTCATCGACCGTGACCAACCTGCTGGCAGGGCTGAGCAATAACGAAATCAAGCAGATCAAAGCTAAAATAGCCTGCATCGGTCCCAAGACTGCGGCAACGGCCGTAAAAGCAGGACTGAAAGTTCATATCCTGGCTAAAGAACAGACGGTGGCGGGATTGATCGAAGCTACGGAAGAATATTTCCGCAAGGAGGCCTGAATGCCCATATTTCCTGATTTACGTATGCGCCGCCTGAGAAAGAGCCCCGCTCTGAGGTCGCTGGTGAGGGAAAACCATCTGGACGTGGGCGACCTCATCTTTCCTCTCTTCATCGTCGAAGGAAAGGGCATAAAGAGGGAGATCGATGCCATGCCCGGTATCTTCCATTTCTCCGTGGACAAGCTTGCCGCTGAGGTGGACGAATTGGTTCGGCTCAAAGTGCCCGCCGTGCTGCTCTTCGGCGTGGTAAACAGCAAGGACGAGACAGGCTCGGCAGCGCTCGATCCCGAGGGCGTAGTCCAGCAGGCTGTGCTCACAATAAAAAAGACGGCCCCCGATATGATAGTTGTGACCGACATCTGCCTCTGCGAGTATACCAGCCACGGGCACTGCGGCGTTATCTTAAATGGCGATGTAGATAATGATAACACTCTTTCCCTGCTGGCCGGGATGGCCCTTTCCCATGCTTCAGCCGGCGCGGATATGGTGGCCCCGTCCGATATGATGGACGGCCGGGTGATGACTATTAGAAAAGCGCTGGATGACAACGGTTTCAGCCAGATACCCATATTATCCTACGCAGCTAAGTACGCCTCCGCCTTTTACGGCCCCTTCCGGGAAGCGGCCGGCTCTGCCCCTCAGTTCGGTGATCGCAAGTCCTATCAAATGGACCCCCCAAACGTTCGCGAGGCTCTCAGGGAGATTGAAGAGGATATCAACGAGGGCGCCGATATCGTCATGGTCAAACCGGCGCTGGCTTACCTGGACGTTATCCGCCGGGCGCGGGACAGTTTCAATTGCCCGCTGGCTGCTTATAATGTGAGCGGCGAATATGCCATGGTCAAAGCCGCAGCCTCACGCGGCTGGATCGACGGGAAAAAGGTTACTTTAGAGATACTCGGGTCCATCAAAAGGGCGGGGGCCGATATCATTATCAGCTACCACGCCAGGGAAGCCGCCGCCTGGCTGAACGAGCAGGTGTAATAAAATGAGAACGACAACAACCTCTCGACGCCTTTTCAGACTTGCCCGGCGCTACCTGCCGGGAGGCGTGGACAGCCCCGTCAGGGCATTCGGGGCCGTAGGGGACGTCCCCCGCTTCATCGTGAAAGGCAAAGGCTCCAGGATAATTGACGCCGACGGCAACAGTTACATCGATTATGTCGGCTCCTGGGGTCCGCTGATACTGGGGCATGCAGACAGGCGAATAGTAGAAGCGTTAAGACAAGCGGCGGGTAACGGCACCAGCTTCGGGGCTGCCACAGAACTGGAGACCCGGCTGGCAGCTATGATATGTGACGCCGTGCCGTCCATGGAGATGGTGCGCTTCGTCAGCTCGGGGACCGAAGCGACGATGAGCGCCATCCGCCTGGCACGCGCCTTCACCGGCAGGGACAGGATCATCAAGTTCGCCGGATGCTACCACGGGCACTCCGATAGCCTGCTGGTCAGCGGCGGCTCGGGCATGGCCACGCTGGGCATACCGGATTCTCCGGGCGTAACCACGGCCACAGCCCGGGATACGCTGGTGGCCGGCTACAACGATTTAGACGCCGTGCGCCGGCTCTTCGCCAAATATCCGGACAGTATCGCGACTGTTATCGTTGAGCCCATTGCCGCCAACATGGGACTGGTCCATCCCGGCAGGGGCTTCCTCAGCGGCCTGCAGCGCCTGGCCAAAGAACATGGCGCCCTGCTCATTTTCGACGAGGTAATAACCGGATTCAGAGTAGCCTACGGCGGCGCACAGGAGCTATATAAAATAAGGCCGGACCTCACCTGCCTGGGAAAGATCATCGGCGGGGGCCTGCCGGTGGGCGCGTACGGAGGACGCCGTGACATTATGCGTATGGTTGCGCCGTCCGGCAAGGTTTATCAGGCAGGCACGCTCTCAGGTAACCCGCTGGCTATGACGGCAGGGATAACGACGCTTGAGATACTCAATGATCCATCCGTTTACCGGGAGCTCGATGAGAAGGGAGATCTCTTACAGGAAGGGCTGGCCGCCGCAGCGTGCGACAGCTGCGTACCGCTGTCTATAGCACGCCAGGGTTCGCTGCTCACCGTATTTTTCAGCGCGGAGAGCGTCACCGATTATGCCTCGGCCCGCGGATGCAATACAGCTGTCTTCGCACGTTTCTTCAGGGGAATGATGAGGCAGGGCATTTACTGGCCGCCCTCGCAGTTCGAGGCCGCTTTCATCTCCCTGGCCCACAGCCGGCGAGACATCGCTGCCACAGTGAGGGCGGCGCGAAAGGTGTTCAAGCGACTCTCTTACAGCGCTACTTGATGGCGACGGCCTCTACCTTGAGCTGGAAATTGCCGGGCACCTCTTTTACGGCCACGCAGGTACGCGCCGGCGGGTCCACCGGAAAATACCTGGCGTAGACCTCATTCAGCTTGGCGAAGTCTCCCATATCGCGCATGAAGACCGTCACTTTTACAACCTTTGCCAGGCTGCTTCCCACCGATTCCAGTGACCGCTTCATGTTCTCCATGACGATTTCAGTGGCCTTGACGATGTCGTCTGTGATGATCAGGCCCTTTTCCAGGTCCATGGGATCGATGCCCGTTAGAAAGAGGAACCCGCCGGCTTCCACTATATGCGAATAAGGCCCCGCTTTCAGCAGGAAATCATTATCTATGCACTTCTTCTGCAAAACAGTTACCTCCAGTTAAATCAGTAGTCAAATGTTACAAGGTATGTTAATATCATATCATGTCTGAATACAACCAGACCGAGGAGAAGATCGTCGACGCCGCCCTGTACGTTCTCCTTGCTCACGGTATAAAAAAAACTACTATCGAGGATGTTGCGGCGCGCTGCGGACTGACTCGCGCCACGGTGTACCGCTACTTTAAAGACAAGAGGCACCTGATACGGGCCAGCATTCTGCACATGGTGAGCGTGCTTAACGAGGCGCTGGCCAGCATGGACAAACACAGGTACTACGATACCGAGAAATCCGCCACGCTGATCAAGGAGGCGGTGTCTTTAATGCCCAAAGGGGACATTTCCACACGCATTATCGAGCTCAAACAGCTTTATCCGGAGATATTCGCGGAGTACCAGATCGCTCGTCTTGCCTCGATCCGGGGGATATACAAGCGTGTTTTTAACGCGGCCAAGCGGGAGGGACTGATCACTCCTTCGGAGACAGACTGGAACCTCGTGCAGACGATACTTTCAGAGGCGACGCTTTACGTTGCCGAGAGCCCGCTGGTGCTATCGTACGGCACGTCGGTGGGACACATATACTCGGCCGTGCTGGATATCATGCTCTACGGCATCATGGGCAGGCGCAAGAAACGTTAACCGGTTAACGCCTGCGTGCGCCCGCGGCCCGCTGCGGCTGTGTTCTGCGCCCTGCGAAACCGGGGCGGCGCTGACTTCCTTCCTCAGACACTGCAGGAACGGGGGCATCGTAATCAAAACCCTGTAGCTTGCGCCTTTCCAGCGGTGTTTTGAGCACCTTCTCTATATCTTTCACCAGAGCGGCGTCAGCGGCAGTCACAAATGTCAGGGCATCGCCCTTCTGATCGATGCGGCCCGTGCGGCCGATGCGGTGAGTATAGGCATCCACATTCTCCGGCATGTCGACATTGATAACGTGCGAGATAGTCAGGACGTCAATACCGCGGGCCGCGATATCAGTGGCAACCAGTATCTTGACCGAGCCGTCGCGGAAGTCGTCCAGCGCCGCCTGACGCCTGTTCTGCGCCAGATCGCCGTGCAGCGCCGTAGCTTTGAAGCCCGACCTTTTCAGTTGCAGGGCAACGCGGTCGGCGCGGTGCTTGGTGCGGGTGAATACCAGCACCGAGTCGCTCTCGAAGCTGCGCAGCACTGCGCTCAGCAGCTTTATCTTGAGGTGCTGTTTCACGGGATAGATGCTATGCGATACGGTATCCGCCGGAGCTGAATGCCCGATCTGAACCGTGACCGGAATGCGCAAGGCTTCCTGCACCAGCTTCCGAATATCGGGTGGCATGGTGGCGGAGAAAAGCATGGTCTGCCGGGGCCTGACAAGGCACCTTAAGATGCTCCTGATATCGGGCAGAAAACCCATATCGAACATGCGGTCGGCCTCGTCGATGACCAGCATCTCAACGAAGGACAGATCTATGGTGCTCTTCCAGATGTGGTCGAGCAGGCGGCCCGGACAGGCCACGATAATATCGACGCCGCTGCGCAGTCTGCGGACCTGCTGGTCCATGCCTACGCCGCCGTAAATAGAGATGCTCTTTAAGCCGGTGTATTGTCCCAGCGCGTCGATGGCCTCACAAGTCTGTTCAGCCAGCTCCCGGGTGGGCGAAATGACCGCGGCGCCGATGCGCCCGCGCGGCAGCTTCAGCAGGCGGTCCATTACCGGCAGCAGGAAGGCTGCCGTTTTGCCGGTGCCCGTCTGCGCCAGTCCGATGATATCACGCCCCTGCATAATGGGGGGTATGGCCTGCAACTGAATGGGTGTAGGCTCGGTGTAACCCTGTGCCCGTACACCATCCATGATGCTTGGATGAAGGTTGAAGTTCTCGAAACTCAATGAATGACCTCATTAAATAGTCTATTTAGCGGGGTTCGGGCCATCCGAGGCTTGTGATAATTCTGGAAGGATTATAATAAGCTTGTGACAACCTAAACTTGAACTATTGATGTATTATACAATAAACATTGACAAACAACCTAATAAATACTAAATTGAAATTACAGGTCACCCAGGGGAAACACACCCGCAATATATCGCAACGGATCAGCTTTTAAGCATATAGGGAGGTATCTATGCCGGAAGAAGAGGCTAAAACCAAGAAGCAGCTCATCGCTGAATTGGCAGAACTGCGTGAGCAGGTCAACCAGCTTAAAGCACTGGAGGGCGAATTTAAGGTTATTGAGATCGAGCTGAGAAACTCCGAGCGTCAATACAGGCAGCTCTTTGAGGGTGCGCAGCATGGAATCGTGATACTCGATGCGGATACAGGCCATATCCAGCACGCCAATCCCCACGTGCTGAAGATGCTGGGCTATGCGCACGAAGACCTGCTGGGGAAAAACCTGTGGGACATAGAGGCATTCATAGACACTGAAAAAAGCAAAGCCGCAGCGCACCATCTGAAGCGTCAGGACCACCTGCGATATGAAGATTTCCCGCTGGAGACAAAAAACGGCCGGCGGCTGGATGTGGAGATTGAATCCACTGTATTCAAGATCAATGACAACCGCGTCGTCCACTGCAATATCCGCGATACGTCGGAACGGAAGAGGCTGGAGCGTGAACTACGCCTGGTGGCCACGCACGATACCATGACCGGGCTCCCCAACAGGACGCTCTTCCGTGACCGCGCGCAAATAGCAGTTTTACATGCTCAGCGCAGGAAGAAGAAAGTGGCCATACTGTCTCTTGACCTCGACAAGTTCAATGCTGTGAATGAAACCATGGGTAACGCGGTGGGAGATAATTTATTGAAAGCTGCAGCCGACCGCATGACGGGACTGCTGCGTAAGAGCGATACTGTGGCGCGTGTGGGTGGAGACGAGTTCTCCATGGTAATACCTGAGCTCGAAGACATCAGCAGCGTAGACAAGGTCAACCATAAGATTGTGGACGCCTTCAGACATCATTTCCTGGTAAACGGCCATAAAATACTGGTCACCGTCAGCATCGGTACAGCCGTGTTTCCCGAGGACGGCAGAGACATCGATACACTGATTAATTGCGCCGACAAGTGCATGTATTACGTACGCTCAAACGGCTGCAATAACTACAAGATATCCTCCGGCCAGAAGTGACCGGAGGCCACCCATCAGCCCTCCGGCGTGATATCCCGGATATCTCCGAAGCAGGTCCCCACCGACCTGGCCGCCGTTATAAGCATGTCGCCGACGGGCACACGCCTCTGGCCGCGCGCAACCTCCTCTAAAGGCACCTCCACCAGATCATTGCCCTTAACCCCCACCATGTGGCCATAGAGGCCGTCCATCAGCATATCCACAGCCTTAGTGCCCAGCCTTGTGGCAAGCACCCTGTCGAAGGGGGTGGGCACGCCGCCCCGCTGCAGGTGACCCATCACAACTGTACGCGTCTCAATCCCTGTTTCAGCTTCTATTTGAGATCCCAGTACAAAGCCGATGCCGCCAAGGCGCACCGGGTCAGTGCTTTCTTCGACAATCCTCTGAACCACCTTGCCCCCACCCTTCGGCCGAGCGCCCTCTGCGATCACGGTGATGGTAAACCTCTTACCCCTGCAGTTCCTGTCATTCACTTTATCCGCAATAATATCAAGATCATAGGGGATCTCCGGAATCAGTATAACGTCCGCCCCGCTGGCGATACCTGCATGCAGGGCGATCCAGCCGGCGTTGCGCCCCATGACCTCCACAATCATCACGCGGTGGTGCGACTGGGCGGTGGTGCGCACACGGTCCAGCCCTTCCGTGGCGACGTAAACGGCGGAATCAAAGCCGAAAGTAATATCGGTCCCCCTGATATCATTGTCGATAGTCTTGGGGATGCCGATCAAAGGCAGACCATCTTTATACAACCTGTGCGCTATGTTCAGTGTGCCGTCGCCACCGATGCACACCAGGCATTCGGCTTCCAGACGCGCGAAATTATCGATAACAGTCCTGGATAAATCCTTGAATTCCAGGGGGCCTTCATTTTTAACCGGGCACCTGTAGGGATTGGCTTTATTGGAAGTGCCCAGTATGGTGCCGCCCAGATTGATGATCCCTGATACGTCCTCGTAATGGAGTATGCGATGATGGTTATGCAGCAGCCCTTCGTAACCATCCGATATCCCTATAACTTCCAGCCCCAGCTCAAGCATGGCCTTCTTGGCCACCGCCCGGATAACAGCGTTTATTCCCGGGCAATCGCCTCCACCCGTCAGGATGGCTATTCTGCCTTTTTTTGCCACAGCTTATAAGTCCTGATTTATTTACTTCTTGCAACAGGATTGGCTGCTAAACACTGTCAGCAATATCCCTAATCCAAGCACCGCAAGTGTCACCGGGCAGGGCAGCGGCCAGCCGAATAAAGGATTGGGAATGCGGGCAGCCATAAGGACGGCGTCCAATATCAGCAGGAAACCAGCTATGATCAGTAAAATTTTGCCAGCTTTAAGCATACAGCACCCCCGTCGTTTATTTACCTTATCATTAGAGTATCACGTTGGAAATTCACAGTCCATAGTAAAGGTTGTACAATCTAAATACAGGGCTGATAAATATGGCAGCATCAGCAGTTTTAACAGCCATTGATGAAAAGGAGGTGTGCCATGTCAGGTAAATTTGCTCTGACCCTCGGTGGATGGGTGTTAGGCCTCATCATCGCGGCCATAGTCATTATCATAGCCGCTGCATTGCTCGGTGGATACCTGTGGGGTAACGGTAGTGGGTACCAGGCAGGCTACGACAGGGGCAAGGTCGACGGCGATAAGGCCGGTTTTACCAGGGGCTACGAGAACGGGCAGAAGATCGGCTATGACCTCGGATTCCAGGCCGGTGATAAAGCGGGATACGACAGGGGCAACAAGGCCGGGTACGACGAGGGATACGCCAAGGGCAAGGACCAGGGCATTCAGGAAGGCGAAACAACAGGGTACAATAAGGGGCTGCGGGAAGGATACAACTCCTGCATAACTCCCTATTATTACTATCCCTGGTATTTCAGAGGCGGCCCCTTTTATTAATGATGACAAAAGGATTCTGATATTCGGAAACGCGACGGGATCTTGTCCAACAGGCTGTTATTGGTCTGTATCATCGTCGCCCTGATCCTGCTGGCAGCAATCGCCGTGGCTACTGTTTTTTTTAAAGATACGGCCGCCGGACAGTGGGTGTTCAGGGCAACGGATATCGTTCTTCACGTCGACGTTTACATCGGCGCCCTCATTCAGCAGTATGGTATTTTTGTCTACGGTATACTGTTTATTATCATATTCTGCGAGACCGGCCTGGTTGTTACTCCCTTTTTACCCGGGGATTCATTGCTTTTCGCGGTGGGCGGATTTGCGGCGCTGGGCGCGTTGAATGTATGGTTATTGATCCTGTTGATGTGGCTGGCCGCCGCGCTGGGTGACAGTTTCAATTACTTTATCGGTAACCGCATCGGGGAACAGGTCTACATCAGGGATTATAAATTTATCAGGAGGGAATATATCGATCGAACCCACGCTTTTTTCGAAAAGTACGGCGGCACGGCCATTGTGCTGGCCAGGTTTGCGCCGATCCTCAGAACCTTTACTCCTTTCGTGGCGGGCGTCGGCAAGATGAACTACCCAAGGTTCCTTTTTTACAACGTTACGGGCGGTCTGCTATGGGTGGCGATCTGCATATTGTGCGGATACTTCTTCGGCAACCTGCCTTTCGTCAGAGAGAACTTCTCCATCTTTATACTGGCCATAATCATTGTTTCGCTGATCCCGGCAGCAGTTGAACTTTTCAAACACTGGAGGGCCTACCGCTGAAGCCGCTTATGTGGTACAAAGACCTTTCGACTCATAAAGGCCGGCTGACGGCGGGCGCATTCCTGCTGGAGGGTCCGCGCGCTATCAACCAGGTGGTCGCGAGCAGTCCCCGCAGTATACTGGAGATACTGTATATCGGGGACCCGCCCTCCGGCTACAGCCGCTATGCCCTCCGGTCCCTCACACCTGCCCAAATAAAATCCATCAGTTCCACCGTCGTATCCCAGGGAATCATGGCGGTGGTACAACTGCCGGCCGGCACATATACTGACGAGCTGCCTGCAAAGGCCGGCGCCAGAGTCCTGTTGCTGGAAGATATACAGGACCCGGGCAATGTAGGCACGCTTATCCGCACAGCCGCCGCTTTCGATTACTCGGGAATCATACTGACCGGAAAATGCGCCGATCCTTTCTCCCCGAAGTGCGTGCAATCGACGGCAGGCAGCGCTCTGTCTCTCTGGATCAGGAGGACGGCCTCTTATCTCGACCTCGTGGCTGAACTGAGAAGGCGGGGATATATCCTGGTGGCGGCCGATCTGCGAGGACCGCAGGGACCTTCTATACTGAAGGAAACAGACAGGCTGGTGCTTGCGCTGGGCAACGAGGCGGCGGGCCTGTCCGATGCGCTGCTGAAGAGATCCGATCACAAAGTGAAGATATCCGTAGCCGGGGCAAAAGCAGAGTCCTTGAATGTCGCTGCCTGCGGCGCCATTTGCATGTATTTAAGCAGCCTTAAATAACCGTCATCCGAGCAGAATGATGTAAAAAGGCGTTTTCTTCTGTTTCCAGGAAGAAGGTTTTATCCCCACGCCGGTAGTATATTACAGATTTATAGAATTCTTAAAGCGCTGTCCCTGATAGTAAAAGCCCGCTGTTGACTTGCATAATCAGCCGCCCTATACTACGCGGCAGTTGCCGGCCGGTGTGGCCGGGCGGAGCGACGAAAGAAGTCACTGAGCAGGAGGTGCGGGTTATTATGAACAGGCAGATCATCACGGCAACAGCACTGATAATCACGGGGGTAATTCTAACCGCCGGTGTGTTACTCTCAGGTTGTACACCAGCGCAGGAAACCGGAAAATCATTATTTATAACCGGAACATACGGCGCGCTTAGCCGCGGTGTATACGATGGAGATGTAACCGTCGCCGACCTGAAACACCAGGGCGATTTCGCCCTCGGCAACTTCAACGCTATCGACGGCGAGATGGTGGCCCTGGACGGTAAATACTATCAGATAGGATTAGGGGGAAAGCTAAATCCCGCGGACGATTCTATGAAAATGCCTAACACAACGGCGACGTTCTTCAAAACAGACAAAGTCATAACGATCGACAAACCGATGAGCTACCAGGAGCTTCAGCAATACATCAACAGCCAGTTACCCACACGGAACATTTTCTATGCCATCAAAGTGACCGGCACATTTGACTTCATAAAGGCCAGGACCTTGACTAAGCTGACCCAACCGTACCCTACCACTCTGTATTCAACGATCACGCAGAATGAACCGACTTTTGAGTTCAACAATATAGACGGCGCCATGGCGATCACCGTCAGCCCAACGTATATGAAAGAGATCGTCTATCCCGGCTATCACGCCCATTTTATCAGTGGCGACAGGAAATCAGGGGGGCACGTGCTCGATGGCCGCATAGCCAGAGGGCAGGCTGAAGTGGAATTCTTACCCAATTTTAGTGTGAACCTGCCGCAAAGTAGCAAGTATTACCAGGCGGATCTCACTGAATCCAAGTAACCATTTTCTAGCCCTGTCCGGCTGATTACCAACCCGGTTTGTTAAACGCTCGCAGAAGCGCCTGATCGCGTTTTGAGTGTGCTCCGTTTGTTTAATATAGTATTCAGTATCCTTGCTCAGCCTCCATGAGCAATAGGCCAGTGCGGGTATCACGAGAAAGATCCCGATAAAATGCAGAAGGAACTTGTCGTTGACCAGGCAGTCATGGATAAACAGACACAGCAGCACGAATAATCCCAGCGACAGATATACATTTCCCAGTAATTTAAGTAATTTCATGCTGTCCTCCTCACAATTAATGTACAAACATCAACCTGGCAGCACTTTTAGTAACACACAATTTAGCCATTATTTAATCACTAATCCACCTGATAATCGACCCCCTCAGGCTGCGGATACCTCATTTTTATCAGCGGCTCTTCTGAATAGTTTCGAGGACAACCTCGTAAATTTCAAGTTTCTC
>CAYVBI010000018.1:0-19796 GCA_964448985.1 uncultured Dehalococcoidales bacterium | reverse complement strand
CGGCGTGGGTGAAATCGTCGATATGGTGCTCGGTAAACTCTATGCCGGTCAGCTTAAAGAAGTTTTCCCAGCCGATACGCTCGATCCATTCGCCCATGCGTTCTTCCTGTCGCGCATTCTTAGCGTAGACTTCGACTATGTTTTTAATAGCACCAACGGCCTCAGGCCAGCGTGGCGGGTTATTGGGAAGGTAAGGTATGGCCAATCGCGAGAACATGGGCGTGCTACGGGCATTGGAAACCTTGCCACCCACGTAGATGGCCACGCCGTCTCCCTCGGCATCGGCAAGCGGCATGGCCGGGCAGACCGTGAAACAGTTGCCGCAGTACATACATTTTTCATCATTGACCACGAGGCCTTTGATGCTGGTATCAGGATGTCGCCGGATGGCGCCAGTGGGGCACGAAGCCATTGTGGTGGGTATCTCGCACATTGCGCTTAGCCGGGTGTTATCCACCTTAGGGGGTTTAGTGTGGATGCCCACGATGGCGATGTCTGAGCAATGCACTGCGCCGCACATGTTGATGCAGCAGGCCAGAGCCACGCGTACCCGGGCCGGCAGGTTCATGCTGGTGAAATAGGGATACAGCTCGTCCATGATGGCCTTAACCAGGCCGGAGGAATCGGTGGCCGCGCTGTGGCAGTGAGCCCAGCCCTGCGTATGTACAATGTTAGAGATAGACTTACCTGTTCCACCCACCGGCAGTCCCAGTTTATTAACTGCCGCGATAATGGGCTCCACGTTGTCTTTATTAGGCGTCATCAGTTCAATGTTGTATCTGCTGGTGAAGCGCAGGTGCCCATCGCAATATTTGTCGGCTACATCGCAGATGTCGCGGATAAAATCGATGCTGACCAGCCTGGGGGAACCTGCCCTGACTGTCCAGACCTCATCGCCCGTTTCAGAAACGTGCCTGAGCACGCCGGGCTTGATTATCTCGTGGTATTTCCATTTTCCGTAATTCTTCTTGATCACCGCGGGGAGCATTTCCCTGAAATCCGGGGGACCAATATCGCTTTTGCCCATCTCTTCGCTCCTTAATGATATTTAGTCAAAGAACACATAGGGATTAGACCGGGGCTTGAACACCATCTGCGGTGAAGGTTTAATGCCCACGGCCCGCAGGAACGTGCGCATGCCGAGGCGCTCAATTAGTTCTGCGACCCTCTCACGAGTACGCCCGTTCTCATCCCACCATTCCCAAATCTTGCGCAGCAGTTCCTTGGCCTCATCGTAGGGCGGCTCCATCTTCATGAAAGGAACCAGCACCCATGACAGGTAAGCGCCCTTGATGATGGGGGCCTTGCCGCCTATCAGTATGGTGGCGCCTCTATCCAACCCGGGCCTCAGCGCTTTAGGCATCTTGTTGATGCAGTGCATACAGCGCACACAATCGGCTGCCCGCAGGTCGAGCTTATGCCCCTTCTCGTCCCATTCCAGCGCTTTGGTCGGGCACTTGTCAACAACTATGCCCTTGATATCGAAGCCACTTTTAACGTACTTGCGCACCTCGTCCTGGTCGATGCGTAGCGTATCGCGCCAGGTGCCGATGATAGTAAAATCAGCCCTGGCTATAGCAGCCACGCCGTCATTTGGGCAGCCCGATACCTTGATCTTGAATTTATATGGCCATCTGGGACGGTGCAATTCGTCCTGGAACTCCTGCGTAAGGTTGTTGCAGATATCCAGCGTATCGATGCAAGACCATTCGCAACGCGCCGGTCCTACACAGGCGCTGGGAGTGCGTAGAGCTGAACCTGAGCCGCCCAGGTCGAAACCAGCATCGATCAGCTCGTCGAAGCAAGGCTGCAGGTGCTGTGTCGTGGTGCCGAGCAGAATGATGTCTCCCGTTGATCCGTGGAAGTTGGTCAGTCCGCTGCCATGCTTCTCCCAGATATCGCACACTTTGCGCAATGCCTCGGTGGTGTAGAACCAGCCGGAAGGCATGTTGATGCGCATGGTGTGGAACATCTCCACGTTAGGAAACTTATCAGGTACATCGGTGTAGCGGCCGATAACGCCACCGCCATAGCCTGTCACGCCCACAATGCCGCCGTGCTTCCAATGAGTTATGCGGTCCTTAAATGATAGCTCCAGTACGCCCAGCAGGTCTTTAGCTGCGGCATTTTTTTTGGCAGCCCGCTTGATCTCTTTTATGTAGCTGGGCCAGGGGCCGCTCTCGAGGTCGTTGATTAAAGGTGTGTCTCTATCCGCCATTTACTGCACCTCCTGGTTTTTTAATCAGCTCAAGGTCGATATTAAATAATACCACTTGCGGGCGTAACCATGCCCGCTCCTTTTGCTGCGCGTTGCCAGTTAAATTATACATTATTTGTATATTTTGTAAACTGGTATAATTAGGCTGAGTATTTCAGTTTGCTCGGTCAGCCGACTATAATTTTATCTGTGGATTAAGACAGAGGGAAATCACTCTATGGATGAAAGGGGATTTGCCGTAATTGTATCGAAGGATTCGTTAGAAGCGCTGCCGAGATTGAAGAAGTTGCGCGACGATATCCTTAACTCGCCTTATCATGTCTGCACGCAGAAGGCCTCCCTGCTAACCAGGTATTTTCGCAGAAATACACAGCCGGATATCCTGGATAAGCTGCTGTCATCAATACAGTACCGCTTTTACCGCAAGAGCCTGGAAAAGTCAGCCAGATCCATCCCCCAAAAGAGATGGCAGGTGACTATTAATAATTGCATAAACTCACTTCTACTGAAGAGGCGCAATGTTTCGCAGGGCGATGCTGCTATTAAGTACGCCGAAGCTTTCAGATACATACTGGAAAATATGGAACTGAAGGTATATGATCGCGAGTTGATCGTGGGAAATCCATCGGCCTGGCGGGTCGGCGCTCCCATCCATCCCGACCTGGGGGGATTGCTTATGTTGCCGGAGATCAGAGATATATCCGGACGCAGGCAAAATCCCATGGATATCGAGCCGGCTCAGCTGGAGGAGCTTGAACACGAGATCTTTCCATTCTGGTTTAACCGTTCGGTACTGGCGCTGACGCCACTGCTGAGCAATGATCCCGACCTGTTTAATTTGATGCTGGAGGGGAGATATTTTATCCTGACGCAATTCTCGGGAGTCTCGCATGTTACACCGGATTACCAGACCGTGCTCAGGCTGGGATTCAACGGGATAGCCAGGCAAATACGTGAACGTCTGGAAGAAGTGAAATCGGCTGTAGAGTCAGTCAATGATATACCCGGGCGCCGAAGGCTAAAGCAAAAAGAGCGGTTTTATGAAGCAGCCCTGATATGTGCCGAGGCTGGCGCCGACTACGGTAGGCGCTGGAGCAGATTCCTTGAGCAAAAAGCTGATGGGGCGGATGATGAGGTTCGAAGACAGGAGCTGTTGCAATTATCGGAGATATTTAACCGTGTGCCGGCAGAGCCGGCCGAGACTTTTTACGAGGCGCTGCAATGCGTTTTTATCACCCACGTCATGCTGCACTACGAGAACTTTCAGCACGGCATCTCTTTCGGACGTATGGACCAGTACCTTTACCCTTATTATAGGCGTGATGTCGAAGCCGGCAGGCTTACCCGTGAGAAGGCCGGAGAGCTGCTGGGTTGTTTCATCGCCAAGGCGGGTGAACTGCTGCCGCTTTTCTTCGACCGCGCGACGGAGTATTTCAGTGGCCTGTCTTCGGCCTCGGGCATAACGTTGGGGGGACGCAAGGCCGACGGCAGCGACGGCATTAACGCACTGTCTTATCTGTTCCTGCAGGCTTATGACCAGGTCAGGCTCAGGCAGCCCAACTTCCATGTCAGGATCAATAAAGACACTCCGGTGGAATTCACCGATCTCTGTTGCGAAGTGCTTAAGAAAGGTGGCGGACTGCCGGCCTTTTTCAACGACGATGAGATACCTCCGGCGCTGCAGAAGTCGGGCATCGACAAACAGGATGCGGAGGATTATTCCATAGTAGGTTGCGTTGAGTGGGGCGTGCCGGGGAAGAGTTTTCCGGCAGCCGGGGCGATTTTTATTAATGTGCCGATGGCTTTGCACCTGGCTTTACATAATGGCAGGTACAACGATTTGCAGTTTGGACCACGGACGGGTGATATCGAAGCGATCGATAACATGGAATCTATCACAAATGCTTTCAGTATTCAGCTTGAGCATATGATAATGCGCGCAACTGCGGGCAATAATGCCATCGAGCAAACGCACGCCGCACATCGCCCTGCGCCTTTCCTCTCCACAGTGGTGGAAGGTTGTATTGAGAAAGGGATGGAGGTCAATGCAGGCGGCGCCAAATACAATTCCACCGGCTGCCAGGGTGTCGGAGTGGCAGATACGGTGGATTCTCTGACTGCCATCGAGCAAGTCGTATTCAATAAAGGCAAACTGTCTTTGGTGGAACTGGTCCGGGCTGTGGACGCTGATTTTGCGGGATATCCGGAATTGAACGCGATGGTCTCGAATCGCATACCCAAGTATGGCGAAAACGAGGAAAGGCCTAACTACTACGCCCGCCTGGTCTCAGGTACTTTCACCGGCCTGGTAACACGATATAGCAATCCGCGAGGAGGAAAATATTATCCGGGATTCTGGTCCATGACCACACACCAGGGCTTCGGTGCGCGTACAGGCGCTTTGCCGAGCGGCCGTCGATCTGGACAGCCGCTGGCCAATGGTATCTCTCCGTGTAACGGCCGCGACAGGAATGGGCCGACAGCCTCGATGTCATCAGCAGCCTGCATAGACAACAGTCTGGTCGCCAACGGCTATGCGCTCAACGAGAAGCTTGACCTTGCGCTGATCAAGGAGCCCTCGCGCAATCGCCTGGTGGAAGCGTTGATTCTCGGTTTCTTCGCCAGTGGTGGAATGCAGGTACAGTTCAATGTCGTCGACCCTGCCGTTCTCATTGATGCAAAGGAGCATCCCGATCAGTACCGGGGTCTGGTTGTGCGCGTTTCCGGATATTCGGCGTATTTCAACGACCTCTCGGAATCGATGAAGGACGAGCTTATACAGCGCACCGCGCACAATATCAATTCTTGTCTGTGTTAGATTCTTCTTCAGGAAGAGGAAAAAGATTATTTAGATCTCTGTCACGGACAAGAGCTACAGCTTCCTCCATCCTGGCAACAAAGTCCTTCGCTTCCACGTTTTTGCCGACAAGCTGCAACGCAGCGCGGTTAACTTCCTTTTCGAATGAGGTAAGCCTGTTTAAAAATGCTTCGAATGCTCCACGATCACCATATGCAGCTTTAACCATATCGCTGTAGGTCTTACCTTCAGAAACGAGCAGCTTCCGGTAATGGTCGATCTGCAGGTGGATCTCCTGCATCTGTTTCAGGCGTACCTTCTCAGAATAAATACCTTTCTGGTCTGAACTCAAAATCGAAGACGTCTTTTTCTCAATCTCTACTATGCTCTCATCTTTTGTCAGGCCGTATTTCAGCATATTACTGGTTGCTTCCAACGCCAGTTTCTTGGTAAACATGAAATTAAGTGTAAAGACCTCTTTGGCCCGGTGATGTTTGAGCAGATTGATTGCAAAGAGCGGGGGAAGCACGAAATCCCAGACCCCCACCACCATTGTGCCGGTCACCTCGGTGGATACTGCCCTGGCCACATCACGTTCCTCGGCCAGGATATTTTTAACTTTGGTGTCCAGTACCGTGGGAAGTATATTTTTTAGCGCGCCCATAGGGCGAAATATAACACACGTTTTTCAAGCAGGTCAAAGAGAAGGCGGATAATTCTTATGCTGTGTTAGAATGCACTTGGGCATAATAATCGGAGGTAAATTCTATTGTTACCTTGTATTATCCAGGTGGAAGTATCAACCAGGTGCCAGCTCAACTGCTGCTTTTGCCCACGCACCCGGCTTAAAGACAGATGGCTCTCCCGGGACATAGGCATGGATAGTTTCGCGCAGATTTTGCCGTACGTGCGCAAAGCAGAACTGGTGCATCTGCAGGGATGGGGGGAGCCGCTTCTCCATCCCGAAATCTGGAAAATGGCGAGGTCTATCAAGGAAAAGGGTGGCAGGGTCAGCATGACCACCAATGGCGTGCTTCTGGATGATGCCGCCGTCAGGCAGATATGCGAGATCGGCTTCGCTTTTATAGCAGTGTCGGTGGCGGGAGCAAGGGCTGCCACACACGATTACTTGAGGACAGGATCGAGCCTGGTGCAAATCTGTAACAATATTTCCAGGTTAAGCGCCGCCAGGTCTCACCCGGATATACATCTCGTCATGCAGATGATGAAATCCAATATAGACGAATTGCCCGCGCTGGTTGATCTGGCAGCGGAGATGAAAGCCGACAGGGTGATTGCGCCCAATCTTGACTACACGCCTGATATTGAGATGGAGGCTCTCAAGGCTTTCAAACGGACAGGCGATCCTCACCCGGACGATTTAATCAGACAGGCAAAGGTAAAGGGAAAAAAGCGGGGTATAGAAGTGCAGACTTATCCATTGCAGCCCGATGAAAATTCACCGGTTTGCAGCGATGATCCGCTGCACAATATAGTGATAAGTGTCCGTGGGGAAGTTTCCCCCTGTGTTTATCTTTGCATGCCGGTAGAATGTGATATTCCCAGGGTATTCTGGGGCGAAGAAAGCCCGTTTGGCCGCCTTATTTTTGGGAAGGTGGAAGATGGACTGAATAATGTTCTTGAAAGCGCACAGGCGCAGGAATTCAGGATGGCATTCGACCGGAGAGTCGAATATTCGAGACTTAACGCAGCCAAATCGATGGCGCTACTGGCTCTGCCCGGGATACGTAATGCGCGTAATATTTTACAGGGACCGGCAGGTCGGTACCCGGCTGAAGCCTCTGCGTCGATGCCGCAGGCGCCGGTACAGTGCCGGGGATGCTATAAGCTGCAGGGTATATAAATTAGCAGAGATATATTTATTGCGGGAGGGACCGCCAGCGGTCCCTCCCGCAATATTATCCTGAGTTAATCGGGAAGAATGGGGGGTATGAAAAAGGTGCCGGACCACAGTATCCAGACGATAAGCAGGGTCCATACCACGTTAAACGTCTGTCCGATCCAGTATACCGCTGCGGGTTTGCCGCCGCCGACGGAAAGAAGCTCTTTGAAATTGGTCTCCAGTCCGATGCAGACAAAGCACAGAGCAAAGAACCAGGTACGATAGGTTGTGAGCAGGCCGGTGATCGTTGCGGTAGCTTTAGTTCCCATAACGGGCTCAATATAGAAGGAGGCTATTAGTGAGGCGATAATGAATCCGACGATGAATTTAGGGAAGCGATACCAGATTTCCATGAACGACGGACGTTCGCTGACTGACTTCTTGTCCAGCTTCAGTGTTGCCCATACTGCCAGCAGGAAGGCAGCAAAACCGATCAATATGTTCTGCGCCATCTTGACAAGGGCCGCAACATCGAGTGAGGCCTTGCTTTTCATCACTTCGCCCGCAGCTACAACTGCGCCGGTGTTATCGATAGTTCCGCCCAGCCATGCTCCGGCCATGTTGGTCGGCATGCTGACAGCCTTGGCAATAGGTGGCATTACCACTATCATGATCACTGCGCCTACCAGCAGCCAGGCGATAATGTAGCTGGTTTCTTTGGGGTCGCCCTTGACTGCGCCTCCCGCTGCTATCGATGCTGATACACCACAGATAGATACACCTGTAGCCATAGTGCTGGAGAAGCGCTCGGCCATCCCGAACCTCCTGCCCAGCCAGTAAGTGAAAAACCATACGGCAGCCACTACCAGCAGGGCCTGTAGCATGCCCACGCCGCCCGCCTTCATGATAATGGAGAACAGTATGGTCGCGCCCATGCAGACCAGGCCGATCTTGATGAAATACTCGGTCAGCACGCCCGGTTTAAGCCATCCGGGCAGGCCGACTGTGTTGCTGATGATGAGGCCGAAGATCAACGCCCAGATAACATACTCCAGACCCCAGGCATTGATAACGGACTGCTTCCCTATGAAAACCGCCAGCCAGGCAAGTGCAAAAATAACTATAAAGGCGGGAACAAAACGCTTTATATCCTTTTTCATAAAGATCAGGCCGATCAATGACAGGACGGCCAGTATGACGAACAAGATAAGTGTATCCCAGATTGTTGCAATGCCTAGCGGGAAAGCTTTGTCGATTGTCGCCCAGGTGCCGAATTTTGGTCCTGCGGGCAGTATGCCGATCATCGCGAGGATTAAAATGATGAATCCGAGCCAACATGCCCACCAATCCTCTTTGGTCCATAGCGATGACCAATCAATTTTCTGCAATCATTCACCTCCTTTACTACTAACTAACGAAAAGATGAATCGAACCTGCAATTATAAATAGAACAATTATTAAACCTATCACCTCCCACTCCTAACATTGCCAGGTCTTGAACTCCTTTATACAATATCATTCAGTTGATGTCAATAATCACAAGTAACATAAAAGTGGTCTTAAGAAACTATGGGACAGATTGAAACCATCATGTTCGTGACCGCGCTGGTCGCCCTGCAGCTTGCATTGATTCTCTATGTCTGCGGATTCATCTCTGTAAATGTAACCAAGAGCTCGTTGGACAGGGCTGTCTCGCGTTACTCCCTGCCAGCCATGCTGATCGCATGGCTGGCACTCACCGTTTCACTGGTCATGCACGCTGTCCAGGCTGGCCATATACCTGCCACTGATATGTACGAGTTCTCCATGTCATTCGTCTGGGGCATACTGTCTGTCGTGATGGTTTTGGGATGGCGGCACAGGAACAATATGATCGGCGCCGCAGGTGCGTTGATAACTCTTGCGCTTCTGATCTATGCATTCACGCTGCCTGTTCAGCATCAGCCGCTCTCCCCGCTGCTGAACCAGACCTGGCTGCTGCCGCTTCACGTGTCATGCGCCGTTATTGCCTACGGTTTATTTACGCTGGGATTTGTCTGCGGTGCGCTCTTCCTGGCCGGGCAGAGGTATAAGGCTTCCTTTGTGCCCTCACCGGTCATTCTCGATAGACTGGGCTATCGCTCCTCATTGATGGGGTTTTGCTTCATGACACTGGTAATTGTCATCGGCTCCATATGGGCCAAGATAGCCTGGGGCAGCTACTGGTCGTGGGACCCAAAGGAGATCGCCGCGCTGGTTACCTGGTTGATTTACGGATTTTATTTGCTCACGAGATGGATCCTTGGTTGGCGGGATGCCCGCAGCGCCTGGTTCCTGGTAATCGGATTTTTAGCCGTGCTCGTCACATTCTTCGGCAATTTCTATTTCGGTGGACTGCACAGCTATGCAGCACCATGAAAACCGCCGTCTGACCGGCCGTTCCGGTTGGCGTCTTATTCTTAATTGTCCTGTCCTCAGTCTCCGCTGTCAGCCTGCTGCTTTTTCCAGCCTGGTTTCTTGAAGAACAGGAAGATGAAGGGTGGCACAGAAAGTAATGCGGTGCCCACAAACATCAGTATGGCATACGGCCCAATCTCCCCCAGCCACATCAAAACGGGGTGTCTCCCAACCGGTATACTTGCTGAAGGCGGTATAAAGCCGACTACAAAAGTATATACGCAGGCTATGAAACCGGCGCCGGCCAGTATCCAAACACCCGCCTTGCCGCCGGGTATCATGTAGGCCCGCTTTGTGTCAGGCTGCGAATAGCGAAGCTTTATGACAGCGGCGAAAATCAGCAGGTACATAATGCAATACACCTCAACCGTCATGGCTGAAAGTATCCAGTAAGAAGAGCTTACGTTGGGCATGAAAAGGAATAACAGGCTGAAGAGCGTGCCTATGGATGCCTGGATGATCAGCACCGCCACCGGTGACCCGTACTTGTTGTGCTTTTGAAAGACCGGCGGAAGGTTGCCCTGCCTGGCGACCTCTCCCAGGCCTTTGGCCGGGCCCAGCATCCAGGTGCTCAACTGGACCAGTGCGCCGACGGCTATCAGCACTGCCACGGGCGCGATAAGCCAGGATAGATTGAATACACTGAGGAAATCCTGGAAGGCCTGCATGATGCCGGCCGATAGGCTGATGCTCTGCTGGGGAATTACGATAGCAATAGCCAGCGTGCCCGCTACGGTCAGCACAATTATAATGATTGCTGAAAGCAAAATGGCGCGGGGGAAATCGCGTCCGGGATTGCGTGTGTCCAGCGCATGGAAGCCGGCCATCTCCATGCCGGCAAACAGAAGTATTACTGTAGCAACGAAAGGCAGCGTGGACATGCTGAACTCGGGCAACAGCGCTGCGGGGGAAAACGGTATCTGCAGCGGTTTGCCCATTGCCAGGTAGGCGATGCCGAGTAATATGATGAACGTTGCAGGTACGATGGTGCCCGCTATAACACCGACGTTGCCGAACCAGTTGGTGGCCTTTTCACCGAAAAAGTTGAGGATGGTGGTACCCCAGAAAGCGATCATCATAACGGTGAAAACCCAGACATTATCGTTCCCCAGCGCCGGGTTGATGACGAAGGCAAAGGTCGAAGCTATGAATGCCAGCAGGGTGGGGAACCATACCAGATTCTCCGACCAGTCGCACCAGATGGCCAGGAAGCCCCAGCGTTCACCGAAGGCCTCGCGTACCCAGGCATAGACACCGCCACCCTTTGGCCAACCCGTGGCCAGCTCAGCACCGGCCAGCGATAGCGGGACAAGGAAGAAAATGGCGCCCAACACATACCAGCCGACCGATGACCAGCCGTACTCGGCCATGGACGGAAAGTTCCTGATGCTGAGCACGGCCGCGACGTTGATCATGGCCAGTGTAAAGATACCCAGGGTCTTGGCGGCTGTCTTAACTTTAGCGGTATCGCTCATTTGCCCTTGCCCTCCTTGATGCAGTAAATGAGGTAAGTGCCATCGACGCTCTCCACGCCATGTATATCATGCCCGAAGCCGGGGAAGTGACGGTCGAAGGCCTGTAGCGCCTTGAGATAGCCCAGAACAGGTCCACTGCCCAACCCGGCGTTTTCGCCTGGCATGAGCAGAGGTATTCCTGGTGGGTAGGGAACGACACCTGTTGCCACGGTGCGGCCGGCCATTTTATCCACCGGGACCTGCTCCACATTATCGTGTACCAGGTTACGGTAGGCTTCGATGGGACCCATCTCAGGATGGGGTAGCGAGGAGTAACCCTGTGAAAGCAGCTCCAGGTTACCTTTTTCCTTCACCTGTTTAAACATCTGCGTAACGAGATCCCTCAAGCCCATATCTTTATATCGGTCCGGCGCGGCCGCGGCGATAGACGGAAGGACCTCCGCGAGCGGGGCATTTGAATCAAGAGCCTTCTTGAAATCGAGCAGGGCAGTGACGAGGGTTCCCCACTTGCCGCGGGTGATACCCATTGAGAAGAGAAATAGGATGGTGAAGTCGCCCGTCTTCTCCACCTGTATTCCCAGCCGGTCCAGGAAGGCAGTAACGATCATGGCGGGTATGCCGAATTTTTCCAGTGATCCGTCAACCGATACCCCGGGCGTGACCACTGACACCTTGATGGGGTCCAGCATGCAGTAATCATCTTCGAGACCGGCGAAGCCGTGCCAGGAGTCACCGGGGTGTAATACCCAGCAGCCAGGTTCGCTGCACAGCAGCTCGTCAGGCGCCTGGTAGAAGGATATGCGCTTACCGGTTGCGGGGTCCGTTACCTTCTCGGGCTGCCATACATCGAAGAACCAGTCTCCCTTAGCTTTAAATTCCCTGTTGATGCGCGCCATTGTCTTGCGGAAGCCAACTGCCTCCTCGATGCTTTCGCCTGTCAGCGCCTCGCCGGCAGGCCCGTCCATCATTGCGGCTGCCACATCGTTGGAGGCGATGATGGCGTACTGGGGCGATGTGGAGCTGTGCATCATGAACGCCTCGTTGAAGCGCGCGTGCTCGATCGGTTTACGGCCGTCCCGGACGTGGATAAATGACGCCTGGGAGAGGGCCGCCAGCAGCTTGTGCGTGGATTGAGTAGCGAACATAGTAGGGCCTTTGTATTTGGCTGGATCGCCGTGCATGGCAAAACGTTCACGATAGATCGGGTTGAAGCGGGCGTAGCCGTACCAAGCCTCGTCGAAATGGATGCGGTCAACGCTCTGGCCGAGGAGCTCCGCCACGCGCCTGACATTGTAACAAAGGCCATCGTAGGTCGAGTTGGTTATCACGGCGTGCACGGGATCGCGGTTGGGCTTGCCTTTTAATAGCGGGTTCCTGGCGATATTTGCACGAATCGCTTTGGCGGTCAGCAGGTCGGGATGTATGGGGCCGATGATGCCGTAGCGGTTGCGCGAAGGTACAAGATAGGTGGGAATAGCCCCTGTCATGGTCAGGCTGTGCTCGATTGATTTATGGCAGTTGCGGTCGCACAAAGCGATATCGTCACGAGTTACGCTTGCCATGAAAACAATGCGGTTGGAAGTCGATGTCCCGTTAGTCACCGAGTAAGTGCGGTGCGCGCCGAAAACTCGTGCGGCGTAGCGCTCACCCTCGCCCATGGGACCGGAGTGGTCCAGAAGTGAGCCGACTTCGCCCACGGAGATAGACAGGTCGGAACGCAGCATGTTCTCGCCGAAGAAATCGTAGAAAGCTTTGCCCACAGGCGATTTAAGGAACGCTGTGCCGCCGGCATGCCCCGGTGTATGCCAGGAATACTCGTAAGTCTGGGCAAAGTCGACCAGAGCAGCGAACATAGGCGGCAAAAGCTCCTGGCGGTAGCGGTTTATGGCTGCGTCAATTCGACCGGCTATGAAGTCCGCCGTATCCTCCAGCAACCAGATAAAGTCATCTACCTGCTGTATTACGTCCAGGGGGACGGAAGAAAACTGACTGCGCTCAGCAAGCAGGAAAACCGGTATTTTGATATTGCGGCTTCTTATCAGGGAAAGCAGTTGTTTGCAATGGCCATGGGACTTTTTCGTACCGTCTCCCAGGTCCCAATCAAGCAGGATGCTGTCAATCGAAGGGTCGGAGATAATCACTGCCCGGGCGTCCTCCAGGCTGTCTGCCTCAACCACCTCCACATCCATCTCATTGAGCCCGTTTACCAGGTTTTGCAGAATCCTTCCTGCAGCACAGTTACAACCGACCTCGTTGTCAACAATAAGAACCTTAGGTGGAGAGATCTGTGCCAGCCGTTCTTCCATGCTTGCCTCCTCTTTTACCGCGCTTATTTCACAGAACCGTCGGTGAACCTGTTATGCTATTGTAAATTAAATGCTCCCTTTTTTCATATATTATCAAAAGACTAAGGGACACGAAGCTGGAGCGGGAGGAATCGGTAGGATAGGCTTTCACGGGTCAGTGCAGAGGCACGAGCTTGGCCCTGGAGAGTTTGACCAGGTATATAACCAGAGAGACCGCGGCGTACAGAATCCCCAACAGAATCAGGCTGAATTTGCAGGCAGCGCAATATGCGGCTACCTGCGGGTACGGGTCAGCGGGGCTGCCGTACATCATGGTAATCAGGGCGTAGTTCTCTACAGCGTCGAGGATAGCCGCCAGCCACAGCCCCCACGCCAGTAGCAAACCGAGATTTCTCCAGCCGCTTCGGGAGATGACACCGGCGCCCATTACACAGGCCAGGGCAATGGTCGTTGAATATACGGGCATGTAAAGGTAATCGAAGCCCAGGTTAAAACAGGTTTGCAGCCTGGCCAGCGTATCCCATGCGCCGATGATCGCCGATGATTTTGCCACGCTGCCGGCCAACTCGAAGTCCACGATGTTTGGTTTAAAAGGACCGATAAAGCGGAATACCACGCTAATACCTATAGTCGCGGCCAGCAGCCATAGAAACGCTGGTAACCTTTTGCTCCCCGGTATGGTGTTTAAAGGGTGATACATATCTGTCGTCCTATTATCTATAGAAGGAGATTATTTGTCAAAGACAGGCCAATTATTGATGCTCATGTCTGACGCCCAGCACCACCTTAAGCAGCAGCGTCAATATCAGACCGCCCATCGCCCATACCCCCATCGTTATGAGCGTTTCCAGCACGGTGGGAGTGTATTCGGTAATATCTCCCAGGGGTGTGGGTATAAAGCCCGGTACGATAAGGCCGAGGCCTTTGTCGATCCAGATGGAAGCGAAAACGGCCGCACAGGCCAGTGCAAGCGTAAGATGGTTTTTTCGTGTTGAAGGTATGACCAGCAGGATAATGGCGGCGCAGGCCAGTATGACCGACGACCACATCCAGGGAACGAGGCCGTAATGGTTGTCCAATCCAAACAGCAGGTACTGGAAGTGTGACACAGCGTCGGGCACCTGGCTGTAGAAAACTGTGAAGACCTCCAATAGTAAGAAGAATATGGTTATGATAATGGCGTATGTTACTATCTTAGCCACCTTGTCCAGGGACTGGTCGCCGGCGTCGAAGTTACCCCACTTCTTCATTGCCAGAGCCAGCAGTATCAGGAGGGCGGGTCCGGAGGCGAAAGCCGAGGCCAGGAAGCGGGGCGCCAGCAGGGCGGTCATCCAGAAAATGCGTGCAGCCAGCCCGGCATAAATGAACGCAGTGACTGTGTGAATACTGATTGCCCACACTATAGATATGATTGCAATCGGCTTTAACCAGGCCGGGGGTGCAACTTCTTTGTATTCTGCGTCCAGCGCCACCCAGCCGAGGACAATGTTGAGCAGGAGGTAAACCGTGAGCACGACCACGTCCCAGAAAATAATCGAACTGGGAGAAGGGTAAAGGATGATGTTAAATAACCTGGCCGGTTGGCCCAGGTCTACCAGTATGAAGGAAATTGCCACGATGCAGGCCGCTACGGCCATAAACTCGCCCAGGATTAGTATGCGGCGAAACTCCCTGGCATTGTGCAGGTAATACGGGATGACAAGCATGACGGCGGAGGCGGCCACACCGACAAAGAACGTGAAATTGGCGATATATAGTCCCCAGGAAACGTCCCTGCTCAAGCCGGTTACGGCCAGGCCGGTATTCCACTGCTCGAGATAGGCGGCCAGGCCCGCTGCTATGAGCGCAAGCAGGCCGCTCACCAGCAGCCAGTATCTCACTCCGCCTCTAAATATGTTTTCAATCACTGTGATACCTACATTAAATAGTAGACCTGCGGCCGAGTACCCAGCTCAGCCTTGCGCTGCAGGTTGAATTGGGATGATATCAGGTCGTACAATTCTGTGCCCGGCTTTAAATCTCCGAATTTCAGCGCCCCGCTGCTGCAGGCTTCCACGCAGGCAGGCTGAAGCCCGTCAGCCAGCCTCTCCTCGCAGAAGTTGCATTTTTCGACCACGCCTTTGGTGCGGGTCGGGTAGCCCTCATCGATGACCTTGATATAAGGGCGCGGATTGCGCCAGTTGAAGCTGCGGGAGCCGTAGGGGCAGGCTGCCATGCAATAGCGGCAGCCGATACAGCGGTGATAGTCCATCATGACAATGCCGTCTTCTCTCTTCCAGGTCGCCTGGGTGGGGCACACTTTAACGCAGGGCGGATTGTCGCAGTGGTTGCAAAGCACCAGCACTCTGCTGTCCTGCAGCGGTTCCCGGACGAATCCATTCTCCTGGTCGGGGAAAGCCTGCTTGTAGTCAACTTCCCACAGCCACTTGACTTCCTCTTTGGCGTTACCTATGTCGGGGACGTTGTGTACGAGATGGCACGCGGCTGTGCAGTCGACGCAACCCTCCGCGGCCGTGCAGGCGTTGAGGTCTATGGCCATCGCCAGACGTTTGCCGGCAAACGGGCCATCGAGAGCCCTGGCCGCAGACGGCCTTGAGAGAAGGTCGAGGGCCGGCTTGGCAGCCAGCGCAAGCAGGCCGAGCGCTGTGAGTTTGAGAAAGGAACGGCGGTCGATATTCATGTTGCTCATTCCGTCCCCTGCGGCGATGCCTTCACCGGCGGCACATTGTGGCAATCCCAGCAGTTGGGGGCTGTGCCCGTATAGTTATGGCAGCGATCGCAGAAATCGGCCTTGCTGGTATGACATTTGAAGCAGGTCCCCGTCAGGTTGATATCAAAGGTGCGGTTATCGCTGGATATGTAGGTGCTGTCTCCCTGCCTGACAGCCTGGTCGCGCCATTGCTGCATCAGCTGCATGTGGTACTCCGTCATGTACTGCGCCGATTCCACGCACTGGTTCTCACTGGCCGGCAATACATGGTTTGTGCGGTAATCGGCCTTACCGCTGGCAGCCATATACCAGACAGGGAAACTGGCCAGGCAAAGGAAAATAGCCAGGCCGCCGATTATCTTGCCTTTATCATACATCGCGTTGGCCGCCTTCAACAGACGTATTCACTGTCAGGGGCTCACCTCTTAAGTCTGTCTCCCTGTTTTTCTCGCCTCGCATAACCAGGGCATTTCCCAAAAGCTCATGTACACCCGCCGTCTCCACGCCCGGTACCCAGTATTCCAGTAGAGGTGGAAATGAAGCCTTGTCGATAGCGCAGATGCAGGCCAGCACGTTCACGCTGTGCTTATCCCGGACGTACTGCACGGCATTAGCACGAGGATAACCGCCGCGCAACCGCACCTCCATGTTCTCGTCAGGTCCGAGTCCGGCCCCGCTTCCACAGCAGAATGTGCGCTCCCTGATGGTGTTCTCCGGCATCTCATAGAAGTAGTTACATGCATTATTGATGATATAGCGGGGCTCCTCGAACAGGCCCATGGCCCGGGCAGGGTTGCAGGAATCGTGGAAGGTCACTTTCCACTTGTCGTTGCGCCCGGGGTCAAGCTTGAGTTTACCGCTATGGATGAGGTCTGCGGTGAATTCGCAGATGTGCACCATTTTGGTCGACCTGGCGTTATCGAATTTGGTGCCGGTTACAGGCGATACCGGCTCCTCAAGGAAAGAGGGCGGTCCGTTGAAGGTGTCCATGTACTGGTTGATCACGCGCCACATGTGCCCGCATTCGCCGCCCAGCACCCATTTAACCTTTAACCTCTCGGCTTCAGCATATATTTTGGTGTTGAGGCTCTTTGCCAGCTCGTACGAGTGGAAAAGTCCAAAGTCGCCCCCCTCCGAGGCATAGGTGCTGAAAGTATAATCCAGGCCGATCTCATGGAAGAGCATGAGGTAACCCATCAAAGTGTACCAGGCGGGGCTGGCGAAGAAATCGGCGGACGGCGTGACAAAAAGAATTTCGGCGCCCTTTCTGTTGATAGGCACAGCCACCTCAATACCCGTGATTGTTTTAATATCATCCTGCGCGGATTCCAGGCTCTGCTTCATGGCATGCGGGGGAATGCCGACGTGATTGCCGGTGCGGAAGGAATTAGAGACCGGGCCAACTATCCATTCGGTAGTGCAGCCTACCAGGTTCAGCAGCTCGCGTCCCAGCATTGTGATCTCGCAGGTGTCGATGCCGTAGGGACAGTAGACTGAGCATCTCCTGCATTCCGAGCACTGGTAGAAGTAGTAATACCACTCCTTGATTACCTGCTCGTCCAGGTCTCTGGCGCCGGCCAACTTCCTAAAGAGCTTGCCCCCGATGGTGAAATACCGCCGATATACCGACCTCAGCAATTCAGCCCTCATGACCGGCATGTTCTTGGGATCACCCGACCCAATGAAATAATGGCACTTGTCGGAGCAGGCGCCGCAACGCACACATATATCGAGATAAAGCTTCCAGGAGCGGTATTTTTCCAGGCGTTCTTTCATGCCGTTTAAAATGATCCGCTTGAAATCCGGCGGCAGTTTCCAGTCAGGGTCCTGCGGGTTCCACTGGCGCGGGTTTGGCAAATGTAAGTACTCCTGGTTCTTAAGAGGGGCGGCGTAGCAATAGGAACCCTTGGTAAACTCCACGGACGGATCCATCCAGTCCCGGTGGGGAGGACGATAGTCGATGCTGGCCATCTCTTCCGGCCTGTTTTTCCTATCTGCCATTATTGCTCCACAGGCGCATTATTCGTTTCAACGGGTATACCAGACTTAATCATAGGCTGTCTGAACTCCTCCTCGTATTCGGCATAGGTATGCACCCTGACAGGCCGGTCCCAGGGATTTATGTGCCTTACCATGCGGCTGTCGTTCTTCATATTGCGTGTGGGGCTAAGCAGTATGCCGGCAGCGTGCATCATTTTACTGAAAGGGAAATAGGCTATTAGAGCGCATACCAGCAGGAAATGAATGAAGAAAGGAAGGCCGATGCCGGCGGGGACCGACGGCCTGAAAGTGATTACGCTGATGGCCAGTTCCTTGACTGCGACCAGATCGACTTTGAATAAGGAGCGCATGAGGATGCCTGAGATCACCACCGCCAGGATAAGAAAAAGCGCCAGGTAATCCGAGGGGAGGGAAATATACCTGATCCGTGTAGAGACCAAGCGCCTCACCAATAAATACGATACTGCGGTAAGTATGATGAAATCCGTGATAAAAAGAGCCGGTAGAGCCAACTGCAGAATTCCGTCGATCGTAGAGATCCATATCGATGGCTGAAATACCGGCTCGGTGAAGAAGCGCAGGTGACGTATAAGGATTATGAGCAGTGACCAGTGGAAAGCCAGGCCACCCAGCCAGAGCCAGCGGCTGCCTCCATAGACCAGCCTGTGCTGGCCTGCTTGCTGCATATTATTGTTGCGGAAGAGAGAGCGGAAGAACAACATCTCCAGCAACATGCGCCAGGCTACAGCCCAGTTACTGACGGGGCTTTCAATTTTATCGTTCTTGATCCAGGGTAGTGATTTCTCCTGCCCGGCGACAGTGGGTATGTTGAATGGGACGGGCGATTGCGCCCAGCGTACAACCCTGTAAATGATGCCGGCGAAAAAGGATGTTAGCGCCAGGTAGGGTATGACGACCGCGAAAATATATTCAGTGCCGTTACCAAGCAAAGTCAACAGAGACAGCAGGACAAGCAATATCACCGTGGCCAGAGGGCAGAGTATTATAGCTGCGCGATTCATGGGATTCGGCTTCCAATTACTTTCATCAGGAATTTCTCGTTATTCTCGATCTCTTTCATGCGGATATGCTCTATCCTCTCCTGCATCTTTGCATATATATTGGAAGCCAGGAGAGTAAGATTGTCCACGGTTGCTTGTAGCTCCTCCCATTCATCCCAAAGGCCGTGTCTGCTTATATCGGATTTAAGCTGATCGATTATAACTGTTTTTAAGCTGTTGATGAAAGACACTGCCTGGACAGCAGTGAAATGCTGCACCGCACGGATGCGGATGATCCTCTCTATGTGGACAGATTGTGCGTTCGCATCCTCCCCTCTGATCAGCCCTTCCAGTATATTTGCGGCGTTGGCTGCGATGGTGTGACCGACCGGGTTGGCGAACACGTCCTTCTCGTCTTTAAGGAATGTGGCAGTATCGTCAGGGTAAGTATCAAGAATTGCAGTTAGCCACTCATTAAGAATGGTCGGCTTTTTCTTTTCGAGTAAACTGTGGAGTTCCATAATGCATGAAAGCGGTCAATTCAATATCAATGTATTTTTAAAATAGCCTGTGCAGCGGGATTATTTTTCCTGTGCCGTTTTATAGGTTTTTAAGATCCTGCGATTATAGTGGTTGAGTGTATCGAAGTATGTTTTCCCACCGTAGTCATAGAAACCTGCCCCCGTTCTCATTCCAAGCTTGCCTGCCTGGTACAATTTTCTCAATTCTTTGATGCGCGGATCACTGTGGGCGTTGGGATCAAAAGAGGTCACCGATTGCCAGATGATATTGAGCCCGAGCAAATCCATAGTCTTGAAAGGACCCATTATCGAATAACGTGGACCGAGCGCCTCTGTGAGAGCACGGTCAATATCCTCTATGGAGGCGATGCCCTGTCCCATAAAGCCCAGGGCAGTGCTCAATATGGCAAAATTGAAGTTGTTGATAAGGTGTCCGGGTATCATTTTCTTCAGTATCAGGGGACGTTTGCCCGCCTGCTTGAGCAGGG
>CAYVBI010000017.1:0-21667 GCA_964448985.1 uncultured Dehalococcoidales bacterium | reverse complement strand
CATCGTTTCTGATCACTATGCCGCCGTCCCCGCAGCCAAGTTTAACCTCGTTAGTGTATTGCGAGGCCCAGCCGCCCGTATCCTTCTGGTCTTCAGGTATATCATCGTTAACAGGAAACAATTGAAGGTCGTCAGATAAGGACGCTAGCCCGCTCATCAGCCTTTCGGCTTCCAGGTCGGCGGTAAGCTGAAGGTTCCACTGGAGGCAGCGGATACCGTCATGGCTGCTGAGCCAATCTACCATTTTGCGGGTGGCATCAACGCCGCAATCCGCTGTCACGCAGGGTATCCCGTAGACCCTGCTCAGGCGTTCAGCCAGGCCGGTATGGACAAGGAATTGCAGCACCCTGCAGCACTCCGCACGGTAGGTGCCGTCCGTGTGTTCTATGACCCGGCCGGCCAGCTCCACGATGCCGATCACATACCCGGCCTGGAACCCGGCCGTTGTTTTGCTGTATTCCAGGAGCTGGTAGGCATAGATGCCGTTATCGTTGCCGAGCCTGGGCCGCAGGTTGGCCCAGACAAAGCACGTTGAATAACGGCGCGGCTGCGCGACAGATCCAAGGAACAGGCCCGGCTCCAGCTTCCAAATCCTGGCGGCCACTATCCCCTGCAGTTCCATGGGCAGCACGATATTATCAGCCACAGCCGGGTCGAATCTATACCTATTTCTCTCGACAGTGGCGGACTTGATAAGCGTTTCCGGCGGGTTGGGGCGTGGCGCGTTCATTTCCCTTCCTCCTTTACTGTGATGGGTTCGGGCTTTGCCGGCGCCCTGGCAGGCAATTTGACCGGCACATTGATGACCCTTTTAATTCCAGCACCTGTAGTCATTTGCTTATACCTCCTATAACACATGCTAATTCTCGTAATTTGTCTGCCTTGTCTGTCTTTTCCCAGGTGAAACCCGGCAGCTCACGTCCGAAATGACCGTAGGCGGCGGTTTGCCGGTAGATGGGACGGCGCAGGTCGAGTGTCTCGATAATGCCGAGCGGATCTAACCTGAAAACCCGCGGCACCAGCCGGGCCAGTTCGTCTTCATCCACGCGCCCGGTGCCATGCAGGTCGATCATCAGCGAAACCGGTTCGATGACGCCGATGGCGTAAGCTAATTGCACAGTGCAGCGTCTGGCCAGGCCGGCGGCAACCACGTTCTTGGCGATGTAGCGGGCCATGTAGGCAGCCGAGCGGTCCACCTTGGAGGGGTCCTTGCCCGAGAAGGCCCCGCCACCGTGGGGGCAGCTGGCCCCGTAGGTATCCACGATGATCTTGCGGCCGGTCAGGCCGGTATCCGCCTGCGGCCCGCCCGTCACGAACTTGCCCGTCGGGTTAATTATGTAAACTGTTTGCTCAGACTTCAGCCAGGCCGGTAGAACATGGTCGATGATCAAAGTGGCCACCTGCTCCCTGATCTCACTTTGGCTTACACCCTCGGCGTGTTGCGTGGAGAGCACCACGTTTGTTACTCCAACGGGTACGGAATCCCTGTAGCGCACCGTCACCTGGCACTTGGCATCCGGGCGCAGCCAGGGCAGCCTATTGTTTTTAAGCAGCTCCGAATGCCTGAGCATGAGCTTGTGGGCCAGTGAGATGCCCAGCGGCATCAGTTCGGGCGTCTCATCACAGGCGTAACCGAACATCAGGCCCTGGTCGCCCGCCCCGATTTTTCCGTCCGCGTGGAAGACCCCCTCCGCTATGTCTATCGCCTGGGCATGTACCGCTGAAAGCACGCAACAGGCCTGGTAATCGGATCCCTCTAATACATCTTTGTAGCCGGTGTCGTAGATCACACGCCGGGCTACTTTCCTGAAATCGATCCTGGCGCTGGAGGAGATTTCCCCTGCGATAAGCACCAGGTTCTGCGTGACCAGAGTTTCGCAGGCCACGCGGGCGTCCGGATCCTGTTCCAGCGCCTCGTCGAGCACCGCGTCCGATATCTGGTCGGCTATCTTGTCCGGGTGCCCTGCCGAGACCGATTCCGAGCTTAATAAATATTCTTTTGTCATTGTTGCCTCCTTAAATTTTCTGTTTTCTGCCTTTCAATAACATGTTAGATTAGATCCGAATAGAAATAGGCCGCCTCCTTTTCAGCTTTGAACTGCCAGGAGGGCGGCCTATTAGACAGGTATTTTAGGGCAACAAAAAACCTCCATTAAGGAGGCTTAGCGCCTTCCTTTTCTGCCGGCCAGGGCAGCCTGTCTGCAGGGGGCACCTTTAAGGAAGATCCAAAAGGTTGCCGTGCGGTTGTTTACCTGCGAACCGCAACTCTTGACAGTAATAGCCGTATTTAATTGTTAACGTTCATCCGAACATGCTTAAATTAGCATATACGTTATGTTTTGTCAAATAGTAGCTTGTGCTATTGCTAAAGCTAATTGACTGTTATGTTTGACACTGTTACTATATGCACGATCTATCATTAACGAATTCGTCAGCTACGGACATAATTGAGGTGGGCAGTAAGGGCTAGTGAACATTCAAGAGATCATTGACCAGTTGCCAGGCATAGCACAGCAATATAATCGCCTGCTGTTTATTGTTGGGCCTCAAAGTTCAGGAAAGTCACGGATATTGCGTGAACTTTCTGCAACAGTTAAATGTCCTCTCATCAACCTTAATCTGGAATTGGCCAAGCTGCTGATCGAATTAACCCCATTACAGCGCAGTCGTCAGTTACGGGTTGTCCTGGATGATTATTTAAAGTCTCATAATAGTCAGGTCCTTTGCATTGATAACACAGAAATGTTGTTCAGCCGGGATTTCGCACTTGATCCACTGGCCCTATTGCAGGCGCTTTCCCGCGATCGCACGCTCATCGTAGCCTGGAATGGTATTATCGATGGTAATCACCTTATTTATGCAGAAGCTTCGCATCAGGAATACCGCAAATATAATAAACACGATGCGCAATTAGTGCTGGCCGCAGAAATTCTGGCCAAATGAGCAAGAATGGAAAGGAGAAAAGAATGAAATATGGTGATCTGATTCAGTTCGATCCTATCGAAAAGGTCATCCAGATACGTGATGCTGATAAGGCGGGCCCTGCCAAACAGCTAGTCAAAACCTATGTAATATCCGACCGGATGGCTGACAAGCTAAAGGACGTTGTTATTCCGCAACTGCAGTTCGATAAACCCGCCGATAACCGCGGCCTTTTTGTCGTCGGCAATTATGGAACTGGCAAATCACATCTGATGGCAGTGATCTCGGCAGTCGCAGAATATCCTGAAACAGCAGGATTGTTGACTGATAAATCGGTTGCAACAGCGGCCAAGGCTATAGCCGGCAAATTTAAGGTCATACGTATTGAGATCGGCGCCAGTGAAATGACCTTGCGTGACATCGTGATACAGGAACTTGAGCAGCATTTATCTGAGATGGATGTTAACTATACATTTCCAAAAGCAGATAAAGTAGTTAGCTTTAAACAGCCCTTCGAGCAGATGATGAAAGCCTTCCAAAAGAAATATCCAGATAAAGGATTGCTTTTTATAGTAGACGAGTTGTTAGACTACCTGAGGATAAAACATGATACAGATTTAGTGCAAGCACTTGTGTTTTTACGCGAGGTTGGTGAAGTTTGTAAGGACCTCCGGTTCCGCTTCATAGCTGGTATCCAGGAGGCGCTCTTTGATAATCAGCGCTTTGCATTTGCTGCCGATAGCCTGAACAGGGTGAAAGACCGTTTCGAACAGGTACCTATTGATAAACAGGACGTTAAATATGTTGTTGCGCAACGTCTGTTGCGAAAAGATGGTAAACAGGAAAATTGGATTAGGGAATACCTTTCGCAGTTTTCCAAGTACTATACCGGCATGATGGAGCGCATGGATGAATTTGTAACGCTTTTCCCCATGCACCCACGCTATATCGAGGTCTTTGAACAAATCCGGGTAGCCGAAAAACGCGAAGTATTAAAAACATTTTCCACTACCATGACGAAATTACTTGATCAGGATGTGCCGGAGGATCGGCCGGGGCTGGTGTCCTATGACAGCTATTGGAGCATACTTAAAGACAATGCCGCATTTCGTGCCGTGCCTGAGATACGTGATGTCATAGATTGCTCTGACGTCCTTTCGAATAAAGTCCAGACAGCCTTCCCGCTTTCGGCTTTGAAACAGATAGCCGCCAGGATTGTTGAAGGGTTGTCAATTTACAGGCTAGCCACAGGAGATATTTACAATAAACTGGGCTTGACGCCAGCACAACTGCGAGATGACTTATGCCTGTTTCTAACCGGGACAACAGATATGGGTGGCAATCCTGCGGATGACATGCTGGTTAATGTGGAGAGCGCACTTAAAGCTATCTCTAAGACCGTCAGCGGGCAATTTATTGCGCACAGTGACGAAAACGAGCAATGGTACCTTGACTTGAAAAAGACCGAAGATTACGACGTCATCATAGAAAAGCGGACTGAATCTCTGGACGATGGCGAAAAGGACCGCTATTACTACGAAGCGCTGAAGCGAGCAATGGAATATGATAATGTCCAATCACACGTCAGTGGCTTTAGGATATGGGAACATGAACTGGAATGGCTGGAGCGCAAGGCTAGCCGGCAGGGCTACCTGTTTTTTGGCGCCCCCAATGAACGATCCACTGCTGCTCCGCCACGTGATTTCTATATTTACTTCCTGCAGCCATTTGCACCTCCTAAGTATTCAGACGAAAAAAAATCTGACGAGGTGTTCTTCGTACTGAAAGGTATGAATAACGAGTTCGAAGAACCCTTAAAGCGCTACACCGCCGCTATGTTGCTTTCACAAACATCATCAGGTCATGCCAAGACAACCTATCTTGATAAGGCATCGAGATATCATCAGCAGCTGGTGGAATGGCTGAATCATAATATGACTACAGCTTTTACTATTACTTATAAAGGGTCGTCAAAATCTATGATGGAATGGATTAAGGGCAAGGCTAAAGCGGGTGGTGGCGGCCAGATAACAGTGCGTGACCTGGTCAATAATGTCTGCTCAATTTGCTTATCAGCGCATTTCGCCGACCAGGCCCCCGAATATCCAACTTACTCTGTTCTCATAACCATTAAGAACAGGGACCAGGCCACAGCCGACGCCTTGCGATATGTGGCGGGAATAACAAAAACCAAGCAGGCGGCCGCCGTTCTCGATGCTTTATTACTGCTTGATGGCGAGAACATTAATCCTGCAGGATCTAAATACGCAAACTATGTATTGGAACTGGCGAGAACAAAAGGTGAGGGTCAGGTAGTAAACCGCGGTGAGATCATGCAGGAAGTTAACGGGGTCGAATTCATGGACCCACACAGGTACCGTCTTGAGCCCCAGATGGTTGTTGTATTGATGGCAGCGCTGGTTTATTCGGGGGATATTGTTCTTCACCTGCCGGGAAAAAGCTTTGACGCTAATAATCTGGCGGCGCTGGCTGGGACTGACGTCAAAGATTTGATAGGATTCAAACACTTTGAAAGGCCAAAGGATTGGAACATCCCGGCTTTAACCGCCATATTCGAACTGGTAGGCCTACAAAAGGGCGCAGTGAAATTGCTTGTTAATGGTGACAATGAAACAGTACAGGGTTTTATGGAAAAGCGGGCAGGCGCCTTGTTAATGATCTTGTACTGACAATACAATCACTTTCTACCGGGATGCCCTTCCTCGGCAAGAAATTGCTCTCAGACGAAGAAATCAGCAAACTCATTGCTGAACTGGAAGCCACCAAGGTTTTCCTGGAATCATTGCAGTCACTAAATGCCCCGGGCAAATTTAAAAACCTCAAATATGACAGCAAAGAGATCCAGACCCATCGACAGGGCATTGTTTCGCTGCAGAAGGTTAAAGCATTGCATCAATTCTCGGAGGAGACTAACGCTCTAAGTCAGTACCTTATGTTTGCCGAAACGGTATTACCGGCAAACGATCCCTGGAGTGTTGAGTTTCACCAGATGAGTGATGGCGTAACGGCTAAGATCGAAGGCACGCAAAACTTTGATATCACCATCATAAAGGGGCAGATAATGCCGGCGCTGAACGATCTAAAGAAGAAATACGTTGACCGGTACATGGCATTGCACTCTGCCGCGCGCATCAGCCTTAAAGAGGACGAGCAGCGCAAGAAAATTTTTAAGGACAGTCGACTTAAGCAGATCAAGGACCTGGCGGCAATAAAGATGATGCCCACCCAGCAACTGGCAGATTTCGAAGGTGAGCTTGCCGGTATGACGCCCTGTTACGCCCTGACGGCCAAAGAAATGGAATCGAATCCTATTTGTACAACCTGTAATTATCGTCCATCACTGGAACTACAGGTAATGCCGGCGAAACAGGTATTAGATAAGGCTGATGACCGACTCGATAAGCTTATACAAAGCTGGACAGGCAATTTGCTAAGTAACCTCGACGATCCAATTATCAAGAAAAACCTGGCGCTGCTCAAGGACAGTCAGCGTAAACTGGTCGAGGCTTTTATAAAATCAAAGCAAGTGCCCGATTCTATCAGCCGGGATTTCATAAACGCGGTCAATGAGGCTCTTTCAGGACTGGAAAAGGTGACGATGAAAATGGAGGAACTCCGGGATTCACTGCTAAAGGGCGGCGCACCCATGACTATCGAGGAAGCCAGGAAACGCTTTGAAAACTATCTGGAGGGTAAATACCACGGCAAGGATCCGGATAAAATACGCATTAATGTGGAGTGAACTCTGATTGAAATCCGGTGATTGGGCCTATAGTGTCCACTACCAGGAGTTCTGCCGCCTCATCGATGTACAGAAGGTCTGGGGCACGACCTCCGTCCTGGCTTGGCTGCCCTCCCACAACCAGGTAGTCCGGCTGGACGGCACAGGGCTGAAAAATATACAAGAGGCAGGTAAACTCCACGCCTCACGCATAGCCTATATCGTCAGCGCCGCCCGCGTCTCTAATTCCCTGACCCAGGATATTCTGCTGGCGCCACTGGGCGCCGAGCTGCTCCCACTTCCCCACCAGATACGCGCGCTATCCCGCGCCATATCCGGCCACCGCATACGCTACCTGCTGGCCGATGAGGTCGGGCTGGGCAAGACCATAGAGGCCGGGCTCATCTTGCGGGAGCTTAAACTGCGCGGCCAGATACGCCGCATCCTCATTGTGGTGCCCAAGGGGCTGGTCCGCCAGTGGATTGATGAACTGCGCACTCGTTTCAACGAGGATTTTCGCTTGCTCATCCCGGCCGACTTCTCAGATTACCGCCACATAGCAAAAGAGGAAAATATCTGGCGCGCCTGTGACCAGGTTATCACACCGCTGGATACCGTCAAACCCATTGATAGCCGCAAGGGTTGGACTGATGAGGAGGTAGCTGAATACAACCGTGAGCGCTTTGAGGACCTCGTCTCGGCTGGCTGGGACCTGATCATTATTGATGAAGCCCATCGCATGGGCGGAACCAGTGATCAGGTAGCCCGGCACAAGCTGGGCAAGGGACTTTCCCAGGCCGCGCCCTTCCTCCTCATGCTTTCAGGTACACCACACCAGGGCAAGACCGACGCCTTTCACCGCATACTCACGCTATTGGATAAACAGGCTTTCCCCACAGCCGAGGCTGTCGTGCGCGAGCGCGTACAACCGTATGTCATCCGCACTGCGAAGCGCAGTGCCATCGATGCTGAAGGCAAGCCCCTTTTTAAACCCCGCGAGACAAAAACCGTACCAATAACCTGGGCGAAAAAGCACCAAGGTCAGAAAACTCTCTACGAGGCCGTGACCAATTATGTCCGCCTCGGCTACAACCAGGCCATGAGAGAGAAGAAAACCTACGTGGGCTTCCTGCTACTGCTCATGCAGCGCCTGGTGGCCTCCTCCACCTCTGCTATCTTAACTTCGCTGGAGCGCCGCCTGGAGGTGCTGCGTGAGCCAGAGGAACAGCTATCCTTCTTCGGCCGCTTCGACCAGGAGGAATGGAACGACCTTGATGGGCAACAGCAATTGGATAAGCTGCTAAGTATAAAATTAACCGCACTTAAGAACGAGCGCACGGAGGTGGAGCTACTACTGGAAACCGCCAGGCGCACCATGGCCGCCGGCCCGGATGCCAAGGGGGAGGCATTGATTAACCTTATCTACCAGCTACAGCAGGAGGAAGGCGATCCTAACCTCAAGGCACTGGTCTTTACTGAATTCGTTCCCACCCAGGATATGCTCTACGACTTATTCACCGATCGCGGTTTCACCGTGGCTAGATTGAACGGCAGCATGGACCTGGATGAGCGCAAGCAGGCGCAGGATGCCTTTAAGGGGGATGTTCGCATTCTAATCTCCACCGAAGCTGGCGGCGAGGGCCTTAACCTGCAGTTCTGCCACGTGGTGATCAATTACGACCTACCCTGGAACCCCATGCGAATCGAGCAGCGTATCGGCCGTGTTGACCGCATCGGCCAGGAGCACATCGTCAGGGCCTACAATCTCATCTTTCAGGACACGGTTGAGTACCGCGTGCGCGAGGTGCTGGAGCAAAAGCTGAGGGTCATCCTGGAGCAGTTCGGCGTGGATAAAACCGGTGACGTGCTCGATTCAGCATCAGCGGAGAGGATATTTGATGACCTGTATAAAGATGCTCTGCTCGATCCAGACAGCATCGAAACTAAAGTAGATGCCGCTATAGACAAACTGCGTGAAGAGGCTGGGACCCACCGCGAGAATATGCGCCTCATCCCCGGCGAGGAGAACCTGGATCCCACCGAGGCACGCAACGTGCTCAATCATCCGCTACCCTACTGGCTGGAGAAAATGACAGTCAACTACCTGCAGTCAGGCGGTGGGCGGGCACATCAGGTGGAAGGTACCTGGGAGCTGCGCTGGCCGGACGGATTCATCCATAAAGGAGTTACATTCATACAGCAACAAGCTGCACTGCGGGGATCAGCGCTGCTGACATTGGAAGAGCCACGAGTGCGCGGGCTGGTAATGGGCTTGCCGCGCTTCGCCCCGGGCCTGCCGGTACCGGTAATGAAGGTGCAGGGGCTACCGGCAGAGGTTAAGGGATGGTGGTCGCTCTGGCAGGTCACTCTTATCACGGAGGAGTGGAGCCAGCGGCGCGCCATGCCGGTTTTCCTGCATGAGGACGGCCGCACCCTGCAGCCTACAGCACGCTTTGTCTGGGACCGCCTGTTGGAGACCACATTTGAGCCACAGGCATACCTGGACGATAAAACCTCGCAGCGCATTTTCGACCGCAGCCGTACTGCGGCCGAGGAGCAGGGCAGCGCTCTATACTTAGAGCTTACCCAAGTCCACCGGGATAGACTGGCTGGAGAAAACGAGAAGGGTAAATTTTCTTTCACTGAAAGGCGGAGGTTGCTGGGGCGTATCGGCCTGCCCGCCGTACGTGAGCATAGGTTGAAGAAGTTAGATGCCGAGGAGCGTGAGTGGAAGCAGCAGATGGATAAGTTGGGCCACGCCACGCCCGAACTGGCACCCTTAATTGTTATTCAAGTGGAGGCAGCATGAAACAGGATAAATCAGCCAACCTTTTCCGTGATGAACGGGCCCAGTACAATGCCCCTGTCGAATGCCTGGGAATGACATTCCCTTCTGATGAAGAGCGAAGGGAATATTTCACGGAGAAGCTCAAGGATAAGCTCAAGGACCCGGCCTTTCGCAAAATAGAAGGCTTCCCCATAGGTACGGATGAGGATATCCTTGCGCTCTCCGACCCGCCGTATTATTGCGCCTGCCCAAACCCATTTATAGATGATTTCATTAAATGCTATGGCAAACCCTATGACGAGAAGACCGATGACTACCGGCGCGAGCCATTCGCTGCCGATATCTCCGAGGGAAAGAACGACCCTATCTACAACGCCCATTCCTACCATACCAAGGTACCCCATAAGGCCATCATGCGCTATATACTGCATTACACCGAGCCAGGCGATATTGTCTTCGACGGCTTCTGTGGCACCGGCATGACCGGCGTGGCCGCCCAAGTATGCGGTAACCCCGATTCTGAATTCAAGGTAAAGATACAAAAGGAAATGCCATATGTTAAATGGGGCACACGCAGAACTGTACTGGGCGACCTCTGTCCAGCAGCCACCTTCATTGCCTATAACTACAATTCGCCAGTGGACACGGAGGAGTTTGAGCGCGAGGCCAGGCGAATACTGGCGGAGGTGGAGCAGGAATGCGGATGGATGTATGAAACAACACATACGGACGGCCGGACAAAAGGCCGCATCAACTACACGGTGTGGTCGGACGTCTTTATCTGCTCCTCATGCTCAAGGGAGATAGTATTCTGGGAGGTTGCCATAGATGAT
Source organism: uncultured Dehalococcoidales bacterium (assembly GCA_964448985.1). Taxonomy (GTDB): domain Bacteria; phylum Chloroflexota; class Dehalococcoidia; order GIF9; family UBA5629; genus CAIMUM01. The sequence goes on along the minus strand of CAYVBI010000017.1, from coordinate 11,382 downwards.
GACGGGAACGTGGAGAAGGAGTTCCCCTGCCATTATTGTGGCGCAGCCTGCACAAAGCGCAACATGCAGCGATCCTTCGAGACCAAATACGATACGGCGCTCAAGCAGACCGTCAGTCAGGCTAAACAGGTTCCGGTGCTGATCAATTATTCAGTTGGCAAAACCAGGCATAACAAGAAGCCGGATAAAGCTGACCTGGCGCTGATTAAGAAAATCGAGGATATGGATATACCATACTGGTTCCCCACCGATAAGATGCCGGATGGATATAACACTGAACAGCCAAAAGTATCGCATGGTTTAACCCACGCGCATCATTTTTTTACAAAGAGGAATTTGTGGGTGTTGGCATGTTTTGGACAAAAAGTTAGGCCGTCAAAGATATGTATTAAAGGTTTATGGCTACTTACAGCTGTGACAGAAGGATCCTCAAAATTGAATCGTGAAAGACCAAATGGTTTACCAAGTAAGCTATCGGGAACACTATACGTGTCTTCCATGATACATGATTTGAATGTTATTGATTTTCTTAGCAGGAAGATTGCCAAATATCAGTCTAAAGGTGTGGAAGCTGGTGCGGGTATATCGACCCATTCATCCACCGAATGGCGATTTCCCGATAACCATCTAGATTATATCTTCGTTGATCCCCCCTTCGGTTCAAACTTAATGTATTCAGAGCTAAATTTCATATGGGAAGCCTGGCTAAAAGTATTAAGCAACAACGAGGAAGAGGCTATTATCAATAAAGTCCAAAGGAAAGGCCTCCCGGAATACCAGCACCTGATGGAACAGTGCTTTGCTGCGTTTTACCGCATGCTTAAACCAGGCCGTTGGATGACAGTGGAGTTCCATAATTCGGCCAATTCAGTTTGGAACTCCATCCAGGAAGCACTTCAGCAGGCGGGCTTTGTGGTAGCTGACGTTAGAACTCTTGATAAGAAACAGGGAACCATAAAACAAACTCAAAGCGCAGGTGCTGTTAAACAAGATCTCATCATCTCCGCCTACAAGCCCGCCGCCTTCCTTGAAAGGAAATTTAGCCTGGAGGCCGGTACGGCGGAAGGCGCCTGGGACTTTATCCGCGAGCACCTAAAACAACTACCCATATTCGTTGGCAGAGACAGCCAAGCCGAGGCTATCGCCGAGCGACAGGCCTTCATGCTCTTTGACCGTATGGTGGCCTTCCATGTCCAGCACGGTGTACTGGTGCCATTATCTGCCGGCGAATTCTATGCCGGCCTGGCACAGAAATATCCTGAGCGCGATGGAATGTTCTTTCTGCCAGAACAGGCTACTCAGTATGATAAGAAACGCATGACCGTCAAGGAATTCCAACAACTCACACTAATAGTTAAGGACGAATCCTCAGCCGTCCAGTGGTTGCGTCAGACGCTGTATGAGAAACCCCAGACTTTCCAGGAACTGTTCCCTCAATTCACGAGAGAGATAGGTGGCTGGCAGAAGAGTGAGAAGCCCATGGAACTGAAGGATCTGCTGGAGGATAACTTCCTCTGCTACGACAACAGCGGCGACGTGCCATCGCAAATACACGCATACCTCTCGCACAGTTTCCACGATCTGCGCAGTTTGGCCAAGGACCACTCACAACTTAAATCCAAGGCTAAGGATCGCTGGTACATAGCCGATCCCAATAAAGAGGCCGACCTGATGAAGCTGCGCGAGAGATCATTGCTCAAAGACTTCGAAGAATACAGGCAGTCCACTAAGAAGCTCAAGGTCTTCCGCATCGAGGCCGTACGCACGGGCTTCAGGAGGGCCTGGGGTGAGAAAGATTACCAGACCATTATAAGCGTGACCGAGAAGCTGCCCACAGCAGTGGTTGAGGAAGATCAGTCACTGATTATGTGGTACACCAATGCCCAGACCAGGTTGGGAGGCGCATGAAAATGCCCGGCTGGCGCGATATTGTCCTGCGCGAGTTTCAGACAGAGGTATCGCCGCTCTTCCTGACAGCCGATCCCGACCTGCTGCTGGCTGATGAGGAGATACAGCATGAGCTAGCTGCGCGCGGATTCGATTTACTTACCTATGATGATCCTGTATCTTTCCGCCTAATACATGAATCCAAGTACCGCGCGCTATTAGATGCGGGACAATCGCCGAATAAAGCAGTTATCGTCCAGATGACCAGCCGTACGCTGGAAGAACTACCTTATGACATCCTAAAGGCTGGACGATCCGTCAGGCTTGGCCTGAATGAGATCTTCCCTGGCCTGAGCTATCTCGTGCTATCTGCCATGGACAGGCGCTATTTGGACCCGCTCCATAAGGCCTGGAAACAGAAAAAGCCGGGCAACCTGGGCGATAACGCCACTATTGACTTCATACTTCACGATGTATTCAAGCTGCATCCTGACCAGGTGGCAGATGAATCGGAACTGCTCAAGTTGCTTCTGGAGTTATATGCCTCACCCAAAAAGATCGCGCCCATTTTCGTGCATCGCACATGTGACATACTATACCAAGGAGGGAGATTCGCCGATTGGCCACTGGCCGAATTAATGGCAGACGAGGACTATTTCTACCGCTTCCTGCAGGAGCGGTGGCCGATTTTCCTGGCCGACGCCGGAGGCCATCAGGCAAAAAGTTCGCGTGAATCTGCGGCAACCACTTATCATTTAGTGACCAACGGACCCGCACACCTCCCTCTGGATGATGCTACAGTGCATCCTTTTATTAGCAATCTATTCCTCGAAAACAAGCTCAAGCCGGTTAAATTTGTTGCGGCTGGCAACGTTCACCATAAATGGGCACATGTGGGCATCCAGGGGTCTGCCGGTGCTAAAACAGACCGCAGATTGGATGAATACTTATCACATCTGGAAGGTGAAGTGCCGAAACAGGATGCTGCGCACTATGAATGGATTTCTTTTGCTCGCAACCTGGCACAGCTTGAAGCGATTTATTACAGCGAAACCAAGCCGGATGAAAGCATACAAGACAAAGTCAAAGCCTTGCATTCCTATATCGATACGACGTTTTTTCCCTGGACCTGCAGCAGGCTGGCCTCCCTATATAATCAGCCAGCTACACCGCCTGCCATGCTGCACCATGTGCCGCGTTTCATGCAGTATTACAGCGTATCGGCGTCGGATACTAAAGTTGCTCTAATAGTGCTGGACGGTCTTTCGCTGGGACAGTGGCAGGTGGTACGTGAGAAATTGACGCAGGACAGAGGGGATTTCAAGCTAGCGGAGGATGCCATTTTTGCCTGGGTGCCCACGATTACCAGTGTATGCCGGCAGGCCATCTTCTCCGGCCGGGTGCCTTTCCATTTCGCCAGCACCATAGACAGCACCGGACGCGATGAATATCACTGGCGCCAGTTCTGGCAGCAAGCAGGAATGGGCATTGGAGAAGTATATTTCAAAAATGTTACCGGTGAAATGATCGATCTTGAATTATTAAAAAACGATATTGACAGCACGCCGTCCCGAGCTGTAGGTATAGTGGTGGGCATGGTGGACAACATCATGCACGGTATGAAATTGGGCATGGCAGGCATGTATAACCAAGTAAGACAGTGGGCTGCCAGTGGGTTCTTGAGTGAACTGATAGACATGCTGATCAGGCGCGATTACAGGGTCTACCTCACCTCTGATCACGGTAATGTGGAGGCGGACGGTTGTGGCAATCCCCATGAGGGAGTCATTGCCGGCACGCGCAGCCAGCGCGTACGAGTTTACCCCAGCATCATCTTGCGAGATCAGACAGCAAAGAATTACGCGGGCAGCATCCTCTGGGAGCCTTATGGCCTGCCCGAGAAATATTATCCACTTCTGGCGCCCGCCAGACAGGCTTTTATCAATAAAGGGGAAAGAACCGTCACCCATGGCGGTATTACCATCGAAGAGCTTGTGGTACCCTTCGTACAAATCGATAGGAGAAAGTGACTATGCGCAATATCTCGGTTGGTATCGATAGGCTGGTACAGCCGGACTGGCTGGAAACGATCGCACAGATGCATATGGCAGGAAGCTCGGCCAAGGAGATAGCCAACGGCATGCACCGTCTGCTGGAAGGAAAGTTGTCTTCTGGAAAAGGCGGCCGTGGTTCGCTGGAAAAGACAATCACAGTCCTCATGAGGACCTGGGTTACCCCACCGCGCGAATTAATACCACTGCGCGATGATGGGGTTAAGCTACTACAGAAGCTACCCAGGGAACTGCATCCCACTCTACACTGGGGCATGCTGATAGCTGTATACCCCTTCTGGGGAGCGGTGGCGGAAACGACAGGCCGGTTGTTGAAATTGCAGGGTAAAGCAACTATGGCGCAGATCGTGCGCCGCATCTGTGAGCAATTAGGCGATCGCCAGACCGTCACGCGCTCCGCACAACGGGCCGTACGTTCATTTGTAAACTGGGGCACTATAGTTTACACCGACCGTAAAGGTACCTATAAATCGGCAGCTCCACAAACGATTAATGACCCCGCACTTACAACCTGGCTAATTGAGGCAGTTCTGCGTTCAACAAATAAAAAATCTGCACCGCTGAGGTCTATAGTCAATTCATATTTCATTTTCCCGTACAAAATCAAGCTGGAGCACTTAGGCAACGCCGGTAGAGGCCGACTGGAATATCAGCGCCAGGGGATGGACGAGGATGTGGTGATGCTCACAGATGGCGGCGATAAACTGAAATAACACAAGTAAAAGGATGGTTCGAATATGAAAGCTGATAGTATGCCATTTTCTAAAATCATCAGTATGGATGGAGGTGCCCGCGAGCATTATCACGTGCCCAAATACCAGCGCGAGTATACCTGGGGTCTTAAAGAATGGCGACAATTGATGCAGGATATCGAGGAGAACGATCCCGGTTACTTTTTAGGATCGATCATCTGCGTAAATGATTCCTCAGATACTGTTCCTGGTGATGAGTTGGTATACACGCTCGTCGATGGACAACAGCGCTTGGCCACATTATCTCTTCTGATGATGGCCATTTATCAAAAGCTTATAGGATTGCAAAAAGAAGGACTGACATTTGACGATGTGGAAGACAGCAAAACCTTCCAAAAGACGCTGGATAGTCTAAGCGGCAAGCTGATAAAGAAGAAGAAGGAATTTAGAATTGGCGAATTTGGCGGGTTTGAAGAGGCTGGCAGGATGTGTTTCTGCCGCTTTCAACCCAGTACGCAGAACAATAATTTAGCAGACTATTTATATACGCTTAGCAAAATAGATCTCATAAAGGAACGCCCAAAACCAGGCTACTGCGGCGTGAGAGCTATATATAAAGCATACAGATATTTCCAGGATAAAACGCCGGCTGACTGGGAAGAACTCCAGAAGCTTGTTGAAAAGATAACCCAGCTTATTTTTGTTCTTATCACCGTAGGCAGTCAGGCAGACGCATTCACATTGTTTGAGACTCTTAATAACCGGGGCGTTCCTCTTTCGGCGGTAGATATTATTAAGAATAAAATGCTTTCTGAAATGGATAAAAAGCACATAACAAATATTGATGAAGCGTTTGACCAGTGGCAGGAGATTATTGCTGCCCTGCCGGAGACTAGTGACCAGGAAAGATTTTTCCGCCATTTTTACAACGCATTTAAGACTGATGACAAGATAAAAGTCGCTGGAATTTCGCGGGCTGTAAGGTCAAAGATAATAAATATATATGAAGAGCTAATTAAGAAGGATCCTGTTTATATTTTTCAGCAGTTACGCGAAAAAGCCAAGTGGTATGGGTATTTTGTGAATCACGATGCAGTGGAGAATAAGGATTTTGCAGCTGAGTTTACTGATCTATTACATATAGGTACCGCGCCGGCTTATCAGATCCTTCTTTATTTAATATCACAGCATCCAAACAAGGTGCCAATTGAAGAAATCCACAAAATAATTAACTTGCTCGGCAAATACTATGTACGAAGAAATATAACTGATATTCCAGGTACCCGTGATCTTGACCTGTCGCATATCGAGGTTATCGAAAAATGTGGTGCCTTTATTAATACTGGCACACCGCTTAAATTTGAAGTGTTTTCTGATTTTCTTCTCATCAACAATAGGGCCAAGCCGGCAACCTTACATCAACTACGGGATAAACTCAACGGCGGTATTTACGATGAGAATGCAGATATAACACGGTATTTATTAATAATGCTTAATACTACACTTCAATCAAAAGAGGAATACAAGCCTGATTTGTGGGCACGTGACGAAAAGGGACGTTTTGTTTGGACAGTGGAACATGTTTTCCCGCGAACTGAGAATATAACCCATGAGTGGATTGAAATGATAGGCGACGGCGATAAGCAAAAGGCCGAGGAGATACAAGAGAGATGCGTCCACTGCCTGGGGAACCTGACATTAAGCGGTTACAATTCCAACTTAGCTACGGCTTCGTTCTCTAAGAAACAAGAACTGGCAAAGGATAGGACCTTTTTAGGTCATAAAATTAATATCGGATATAAAAACGGCCTCGCTCTGAACAATCTTGAATTTGAGATCCATGGAAAGGAAATGAACTTGGCTAATGCTCCCGCATGGAAAGAGGAGGCGATAGTTGCCCGGACAAAGGTGATGGCTGATTTGCTGATTGAACTGTACAAATTTCCTGGAGAATAAACTATATCTGTGGGCTAAATCTAATTCGAAATTGTTAATCTCGAGGAAGTGGGTGAAGGAGGTCTTATATGTCAGTGGATATAGATGGCAGAGTAAATTATGAAGATTGGGTCCCAGCTATAGATAGAGCGGCATTTCACCGCCTTGAGCAATCGCTGGGCAAGTTAGAAGAACAACCATCATTGCGTGCTGCTGCCTCGACACTATTTTGGCAAATCTATTTTGACTGGCACAAAGGCATGGATATCGCGAAACTAAATCATCGGATATATGCTTTATATTCTACAATTGATAGCAGCAAGAGTACCGACATACAAGAGGCAATGGATGAGGCATATGTTCAAATTCATCTTACCACAATATTATTAAGAATGATCCGGACAGGAATGTGGGGCACACATGAATTATGCGACGAATTGGTGTCTGCTGGGCAAAGAAGCTTTAAGGTTCTTCCGTATGCATGGTATCACGGACCATTTTTTAGTACACGTATATTAAATATAATTAATAATACGGTGAAAATCCATAATATGAGTGTTGCATCTCGGCAATATCAGACCAATATCGCCGAGGATATTTTAGACCAAGATCCAGATGACAACGAAAAAAGGATAGATTCATTAGCAGCTGTGTTGGCACTTTTTCATCGTGAGGTATTTGAGTTTTGGAGGGCATCCACCAATAATAAAGAGGATGCATTAAACCATTTCTCTCTTGCGACGATATTGTGGGATTATTCTCAATCTGGCATTACCGGCGAGTTGCACCTAACCCACGCTGCTGATTGTTTTGAGAATATTCTGGCAACTAGATACCTGGTAACAAGTTGGGAAGCGATAGCTGACTCATGTGATCTTATTTGCCTGGCTATGTCAAGCCAATTTCCACTAAGCGAGGATCTGGCTCCCGATACCAGCATCAAAGATGGTTCAGGAAATGAATGGGATGCAATTCGATATTGGCAAAATGCCGCTACACTCGCTGCGAATAAATTAACTTTAGATGACTTGGTTAAATTCCGCCACAAAGAAAAAGAAGACCTCTGCGAAGATAGATTGCATCGTGACTTTTTCGAAGATTGTTGGAATCAAATACCTGAAAAGGCCAGAGCTGCTCTTATTGAAACGGAAACAAATTGGTCCAGGCAAGAAACTGGGCGCAAAGCGAGCATGGTGATTATTAACCTTCAGGTAGCAATGGAAATTTGCACGCGGGAACTCTTGATACGCCCTTTAACACAAAAACTGCTCCGTGGCACTGCAATTCAAGTGCGTCGAAACGGTTCGAGTACGTTATATCCGTCACAAATAACAGCGAATGATCTGAATTTGAGAGAAATCTGTAAAGTGCTTAAATCCAGAGAATTTAAAACCATTTTGCATAAATTAGCACAAGAAGATACTGATTTTGTTCAAGAAGCTTTGGCATCTGAATGCAATTCATTATGGCATGATAGAAATCCCGAGGTGCATCCACCATATAAGAATGATGTTGAGAAAATGAAAAAACACAGAAAAGCTATACTGGGCATTGGGCAAGAGGGAATTTTAGTCAAACTGATTAAAGTACATAATCGTATTGAAAACATACCGATTTGAAAACAAATTTCATTACGTATATAGCGACATTTATTGTCACAAATTCATGATAAGGTAGTTACATTGAGAATTTATAGACAGTGGGAGGAAGAGAACAATGGCGCCAGAATTTAGAAATAATGAGAAGAGTAGATATAGACAACTTAAGGGCGAATTTCTTAGTGCTGCAGCTGCAAAGGACGGCACTTATCCTGTAGGTGAACGACACGATTTTTGTATTGAAAACGATCACTCAGAAGAGAATCTATTCAAAGACATCCGCGATGATGCAATCAGTTACTTCAAGCAGCGCAGAATTCCATGGCATGATGGAATAGAAAGACGGCAAAAGCCAAGCAACCATCTGTGTTGTTCTCAATCATGTTGCGTAAACTTTCTTTTTCCGCTGATAGATAAGCCAGTTTTAATTAAAAACGTATTTAGTAAGTATTATCCTGAATTTTTAGCACCCTTACCGATAAATTTGGATGGTAGTTTGCCAAATGAAGGCACTCCCTATTTATCCTTTGAATGGATCGGAGCCGATGATTACCTGGGTGAATCAAAACGGAAGGAGATGCGGCGTACCCGAGGAGCTAACTTTACCAGTGCGGATTTCATCATACGTTTTAAGCGAAAAGATGGGAAAATACAGGCAGTCCTTGGCGAATGGAAATATACCGAGGAATACGGAAAGACTAATCTCGGCATCGACACCCGGAAGAAGAACTATATTCAAGCATTCGAACGGGATGGCGGAGTATTTATTGAGCCAAGCAGTCAGCTTTACGATTCCCTCTTCTTCGATCCTTTTTACCAATTGATGAGGCTCCAATTACTGGCCCAGGAAATGGAGGTCAATCATGAGATGGATGCTGATATTGTGAGTATCCTTCATGTCAGCCCGAAGGCTAATGTAGGATTTAGAAATCATATTACCTCTCGGTACTTGGAAAAGAGTTATCCCGGTAAAACAGTCCTGGAAATTTGGGAAGGCCTGGTAAAAACTGAGAGATTCAAAAGTATATCAGTCGAAGATATGCTACAAGCAATAAACCAGGCGGCGAGTACTAAATATAGTTCTTGGGTAGATTATTTGAATATGCGTTACGGGTGGAGGTGAATTTTAGTGCGGCTACTGCCAACAAATCATGATGTATCTTTGACTATTTGTTTCAGCCTGCGTATTATCTCCACCATCCCATACGTGTCCAGGCCGCAGTAGGCTATTAGATCTGCGCGTATCTTTTGCCTTTCTTCGTCGTTGATATCGTCGGAGACAGACTGCATAAATTTCAGGCTGGCTGTTTGCCCCTCTGAAATTTCCATTTCACCGTATTGCAAATCGGTCAGGGAAGGCAAAACCCGCTTTAACGATGTGCTGCCGGCCTGGTCAGGATGGTAACATCTGAAGTTTCTGAAGGGCGTGTTGAGATCGACCATACGCTCCTTAATGTTTTCTATCTGATCACGGTATGCGGGGTAACTGTCCGCCAGTTCCCGGAGCACGCTTTTTTCAAAGGGTGCGTTGTAAACCAGGACGGTTCCCTCGAAGCCGACGGCTTTACTCAGTTCAGCAATAAACGCCGGGCGCGGGTCATCCCGGCCTTCAGCCAGGTGTGAATAATGCACCGGCCCGGCTCCCAAGGCCACAAGTGAATAGACCGAGAACTGGAATGGTATTTTCTGATGGGGGCGGCTTCCGTCATAGATGGGGATGGCCGTGGAGAATGTCTCGAAGTCCATGAAATAAAGCGGGTATACCAGGCCGGCCAAGAAGCCACGGACCTCCCCGGTATTTATGTGTGAGATGTTGCTGTCAACGCACTGTTTCTGAATCTGTTGCCTTGCGTTCAGTTTCACGTCACCCGGGATGTCGCCGATATGGATGATACCCCGGGCGATAAGGTCCTCACCCAGCTTCTTACCCCCGTACAGCGTCATCACGTTGTGCTCCGGCATGTTTGCCCAGCACTCATTTTTCAGTGGGCAGGTATGCATACCATCGCAATGTCGGCCGACGTCTACTTCGGGGCACTTGCTGGAGTCGATCACGGCCAGCATGGCTGCCAGCCGCTCTTCAAATGCGCCGGCAACCTGGTCAAGCCTGGCAGTAACTTCCTGCGCGGTAAAGAGCCGGTCCGTGTCGATCTCGCCCCGCCTGATGTAATTCTTATCCAGGTGCATGATGTAGCAACCCCGGACCTTCAGCCCGGCGTTGAGGCAACAATGACGCTGGAATTCAACATCCGGTATGTGCTCATCTTTGACGGAATTGGTGCTCTTGACCTCGATGATGTCCCACTCGTCCTCGCCCGCCGGTCTGAGTATGTCCACGCGGCAGTAAAGCCTTTTGGCGGAAAACCCGGCCTCGAATAGCGGCATGCGCAGCGGGAGGGAAGCCAGCGTTTGCTTGAGGTTGCCAGCGATACTCGAGGTGTCCAGATTTATGCCTTCTGGATAGAGACGGTGGGCCAGCTCCCCGACCAGGTGCCCCTGGTCAAAGATATATTGAGTAGCGGCATCCGGCGGTGGGATCCGTCCCGCATCATTGACGGCCACCCATAGCAGCTTGTGACACTGGATGCCATTGATATATTTGGATTTGGACAGGTTTTTACGATACTTCAGAAGCTGCCTCCTCAATTCCGGCCGGACACTGTACGTAACCGGTACAGATTATTATTAATCACCCATATCTCGCATTAAATAAATCCACTACTTTCAAAAGCCGCCCGTCCAGCAGAGCCCTGGCCTTCTTTATGATGTGGTCATGTATAGTTTTATAGTACGCCTGCGCTATGCCCCCGGTTATACAGCCCTGTGTGTCGGTATCCCCGCCAAGAGAGATGGCCTTGCGGACGGCGTCTTCGTAACTGATCGACTCCAGGAAGGCGATAACCGCCTGCGGCACGGAACCCTGGCAGGTTGGATCAAACCTGTAATGGGGACGGATCTCGGCCAGCGTGGCGCCGAGGTCGTAGTTGAAGTTTGATTCAATATATTCCTTTATTTCATCCTTGCTTTTACCGGTCCTGGCAAGGTAGATGGCCGTCGCTGTGGCCTGCGCGCCCTTGATGCCCTCCGGGTGGTTATGCGTTACTTCGGCGCTCTTCTTCGCCTCTTCGAGGACTTTGTCCAGTGTGTCGAAGGCGAATCCGACCGGGCTGACCCTCATGGCCGAGCCGTTGCCGAAGC
>CAYVBI010000016.1:0-21669 GCA_964448985.1 uncultured Dehalococcoidales bacterium | reverse complement strand
CGATTAAAACAGAGGACTTCCCCTTGTTCAGCCCGGGGTGCAGGTTCACCGATGACACCGTCATGACCGTTGCAACAGCGGACAGCATCCTGACGGGTAAAGGATATGCGGCGGCGTACAAGGAGTGGGGCCGCCTGTTCCCCCACGCCGGTTACGGCGGCATGTTCAGGCAGTGGCTGAGGAATAATAATAGTCGACCTTATAACAGCTTCGGCAACGGCTCAGCCATGAGGGTTAGCCCGGTCGGTTTCGCCTTCGACTCTCTGGATAAAGTCCTCGAAGAGGCGAAGAAAAGCGCAGAAGTCACCCACAACCACCCGGAGGGCATCAAGGGCGCCCAGGCCACAGCGGCAGCCATCTTTCTTGCAAGAACAGGTAAAGGTAAAAAGGAAATAAAGGATTACATCGAGACTACTTTTGATTACGACCTCAGTGCAACGCTGGCTGAAATCCGCCCCGGCTACAGATTTGATCCAACCTGCCAGGGATCCGTGCCGCAGGCGGTTATCGCCTTCCTGGAATCATACGATTATGAAGACGCCGTCCGTAAAGCCATCTCTTTAGGTGGGGATACCGATACACAGGCCTGTATAACCGGTGGTATAGCTCAGGCATACTACAAAACTATGGATGACCACATCAAAAAGAAAGTCAGGGCATTGCTGGATGTGCGGCTTTTAAAAGTGGTGGATGCCTTCATCTCGAGATACGGTTGATTGGTGGTAATATATACCTGTTACATAGAATATCGGGTAGGAATCGAGGAGGCAGCTTCTGAAGTATCGTAGAAACCTGTCCAAGTCCAAGTATATAAGTGGCACCCAGTGCCTCAAGCTGCTGTGGGTGGCTGTCAATGATGCGGGCCGGATCCCACCGCCGGATGCCGCTAAACAGTATATCTTTGACCAGGGACACCTAGTCGGCGAGCTGGCCCACCGGCTCTATCCCAATGGAATAAACCTGCCCACCGATAATATTGGTGAAAACCTCAAAGAAACGCTGGCTTCTCTCCAACTCCTTAAACCATTATTTGAAGCAGGTTTTTCCGGCAACAGGCTCTACTGCCGTGTTGACATCCTCAACCCGGCAGGGGAGGATGAGTGGGACATTATCGAGGTCAAGAGCACAGTATCAGTCAAAGATGAGCATGTACTGGATGTTGAATTTCAGCGGCATTGCTGCCTTAACGCCGGGTTGAAGATCCGGGATTGCCATGTCATGCACCTGGATAAGAATTACATAAAGCAGGGCGAGGTCAGCCCGGAACAACTCTTTATTGCAGAGGAAGTTACGGCTAAGCTCGACAGAATTGACGGGGATTTTGAAGAGCGGTTGGCAGATATGCTGGCCGTGATCGACTCGGGTAAGTGTCCTGACGTAGTCGTCGGCCGGCATTGCAATACCCCGTATTCCTGCCCTTTGAACGATGAATGCTGGGCGCAGATGCCGAAGCACCATGTAATGACATTGTACGGCGGCAAGAAGCTGGGTGAGGACCTTATTACCCGGGGCATCTTCAATATCAGCGACATTCCCGGGGACGTGGTCCTGGATGCGAAACAGCAGATCCAGAAGCGATGCGTAGACAGCAACAGATTATATGTAAACGCCGGAGAAATCCGCAGCTTTTTAGCCGGCCTGGAGTACCCGCTTTATTTCATGGACTTCGAGACGCTGTCCACCGCCATCCCCGTCTATGACGGCAGTCACCCTTACCAAACGATACCCTTCCAGTTTTCGGTTCATTCACTTGCATCCCCGGGAGCCGAACAGGTGCATCATTCCTACCTGGCTGAAGGCCCCGATGATCCGCGCCTCAAGTTTATTGCTGAACTGACTAAAATCATTGGCACTGAGGGCAGCATCCTGGTTTATGTCGCACCCTTTGAAAAAAGTATACTCAAGGAAATAGCGGACGGTTTCCCCGGCTACCGAGACCGGTTAGCAGGTATTGTGGAGCGGATAGTTGACCTCAACCTTCCCTTCAGGAATTTCAGCTGCTACCATCCTGACCAGGTTGGCAGTGCATCGTTAAAACAGGTTTTACCTGCGCTGACTGACCTAAAATATGACGAGCTGGAAATCGCCGAAGGGCAAACAGCCAGCCTGAAATTTATGGAGTCTGTTTTTGGCAATATCACTGATGAAGAAAAGCAAAAGATACGGATATCTCTAATAGCCTACTGCGGCCTGGACACATACGGTATGGTAGAGATAGTGCGTAGACTAGAACAAATTTGTAGATTGTAAATTTGCCAGGGTCGTTCCAGTACACCAAGTTGCAGTACCGCTTTTCAATATTAATCTCACTTTCCGGTAGTGTGACTATAATCCACAAACAAGAGGCGGCCATCGCATATTCGGTAATTCCCGCTGTAGAATTTATTGATGTCGTATTGTCCAATACTGGCGATATTGATTTGCACGTCCATTTTCATCGCACCCAAACAGGACCAGCCTGTTATCTGGGATCGGCATTTTCAGCCAAGGTATTTCCCCTTCGACTGTAAGCCATGGTGGACATAGATAGGAGCGCAGTTTCTCAGGTTTACGGGGTGATACAAGACCGAAATACGGCTTGATTTTGGGCCACCGCTCACATTTATTTCCGAATATACCCCGGAGTCGGTTCATTTTATGTTCGAACTGGACGTTGCTGAATGCCGTGACACCCTTAGCTTCTAACATTATCAAATGTGTAAAGTTCGACGTATCATCAAAAGCTAACAGCAGATCCACGTCTTCCTGCGTGCCATCAATCATACCCTCGGTGTTCCGGTAAAGATGATCTCGGATAGGAGTACTGAAGGACAGAGCGGCGGCGGCTGAGATCCAGTTTAGATGGTAGTCCATTGCTATGAACACGTTATCTGGGATAACCATTCGGAATTTTTCACTTAGCTCGTCACGAAATGAAGAGCCTACATTGAACTTGGGATTACCCAATGCCATACCTATAAGAAAATAACGCTCTTTTCTGTTCAAACGGTCCAAGTTATCTATCATAATTGACATATATTTTCTCCTAGTATTTCATGCACTCCGTGTAGATTGCCTCCGCTAGTTCCTTGTCACGTTTCGAGCTTTGATGGAAATGGATCTCCATTTGGTATTTCGGCCAATTGCCGGTACGATGGCGAACCAGGTAGGCCAGTTCAGCCTCTACTGGCTCGATAGACGACAATTTCGCCCCAGGGAAATACCAGACCAGCATCTCTACAATATTCAAGTTTTTCCATTTGTAACCGTAATAGCCTTGTTCGCCATTGGCATGAAAACCCCACCTGAGTCTTGCCCTTAGGCTTTGCGAAGTAATCCCCGCATAGATTACTTCTGCTCCCGATTTGATCACGTATAGCTTCAATTGTCCGTTGCTGCTGGCCGGTGGGGAGAATTTATTGATGATATGTCCATCGGCCTCTATCGAAGCAATTTTTCCGCTCTTCAATCTGATTGTGTACGGCTCATATTTTCTTGCATCCATGTCTTGACCTCTAAATCAGCTGTTGAGTTCTGCGGCTTCCGTCAGAAGTGTCCCGGGCTTATCCAGTCCCGATATGTATAATAAGGTCTTCGCCCGCGTGGCTCCTACGTAAAAGGAAGCCCTTCCTGTGGTATCTGGAATGAATTGGTCAGTCCCTATTAAAAAGACGACGTGTGCGTCATATCCCTTGGCCCCTCTGGTCGTAGACAGTGTAAGATAATCATCGCGGAAAATATACTGGTCCTTCTCGGGGCTTTCCCCGTAGGGTTTAATGAACCCCTTGATAGAATTAGCCTTAATTTGCTCTGTCAAGTCATCGAAAGCTTTCCCACTGTTGAACAGAATAAGAATATCCTCCGGACGCACATTCTCATGTATGACAAGCCTCATGACTTCCTGAGCTACCCATTCCTTTTCTGCATCTCGCGTGTCGAATTTTAGTATCGCCGGTTTCTTAAATGTCCTCTCAGCGAATTTGACCATGAACCTATCCCCGTACTCTTCCACCAGGCCCCACTGCTTCAAATAATTTAGATCGGCAAAAGTCCTGGTCTTGACCTTGATTTCCTGCGGTGCCTGGGAACCCAAGAGGACGTTAAAAGCGAGCTCAATAATTTCCTTGGTATTGCGGAAGCACTCCTTCATCACCCTTGCCCTATCGCCCCTGCCGACATCTATTCCGATCTGTTTCCAATTAGGCCTTGGCCTTCCGTATAGATTTTGCGCATCATCATAGAATATTATTATTGTTTTTTCACCAGTGGTTGGGTCAGGCCTCACGAGTCCCAAGAGCAGTTGATAATCCTCGACATTTAGGTCCTGCCCCTCATCTATAAAAATTGCATCATAGAGAATAGATTTATACCAATCCGGGTTATCATTTTTAAATTGCTCAAGTTGTTGGCTATATTTCATCGAACGTGCGGCCTGGTCTTCTAATTCCTTAATCGCAATGTAATTCCATATCCCTTGATTGCTGAGTTCTTCCATCAGGCCGTTGAAATGAGTTACAGTGGCGCAGTCTGGCAGTGCGCTTTGCGTTTGCTGATAGAAAGAGTCCTTGATTTTACGTTTTATGAATTGTACCAAGGCGCGATTGAAGCAAAGCACGGCTACTCGAGGTAGAGGTGCGGGCCCTTGGAACATATCGTCAGGGTGGGCAACCTTTCGATTGATGAGCCGAGCTACCATATTGGCAAGTATAACTGTCTTGCCGCTGCCGGCCACCCCACGGATTAACCGAGGGTAGCCATCCACATTCAAGCGCGACAACTCAATCTGCTCCTCCGACAAATGCTTCTCCAGTACGGCCAGTTCATCTAGCATAGCTCCCAAGCTCCTTTCAGGAACTCCTGAACGTACAGGCCTTTTCTCGTTAATAACAGCCGAATCTCCGAATACTTTTTTTGTAACTTTAACCTGGTCAGCAGTTATTGGGGTATCCTTGTGAGCTTCAGCTAGACTTTCTTGGATTAGTCTGGAAACCCGCTTTTCGAGGCGCGTTGTAGATTCAATTTGCTCTTTGTATAGCACCTTATCATTGGGCATCGCCTTGTCCCAGCCTTTCACGCTCATCTCAGCTTCGGATATATTTGGAAGGGCGACCATGCAGTTACAGAGTGGTAAATCCCTGCGTTTGCGCACAATGCGCTTTATCTCATCCTCTATTTCGAACATTGCATCCTCAGCCTGTCGGAAAGCGTTAATAGGGCGATTATATCCCTCCTGCCTTACGAAAAGGCTTCCAGCTTCCACCTTCTGGATAGAATTCAGGAAGAAACCTTTGACCTCTATAACCAATAGGCCCAAAGAAGGATGGCATATAAGGACGTCGGGAGGATGGTACGTACTACGGGCAGTGCATGGTTCAAAATAGATAAAGCCGGCGGCAGAATCACCATATAGCCTTATCACGGCTATCGCTACCTTAGCCTGCGCCTCATTCTTGATATCGTCTTGCCCAACGACAGTGATCTTGGCCTTTCGTATGGCCGCAGTGAGATATTGTCTCCAGTCGGATTCCATACAGTTGCTCCTCTTAACAGTATTTATGCTACGAGAGCTGTTTCTATCAATCGGACTTATTGATGTCCCTAACTTATTCAGATGGATTACCTCTGGGGCACTATCACCGCCATGGACAGAACATCAACATCAGAATTCGCTTTAATTTTTACCTTGCTCCCTTTTACCGCTTTCCTTACACGTTCGTAGGAATCATACAAGACCTGCGATCTTTCAGCGATCAAAGCGTCTATCGTTGGTTTATAAAGTGGTAAGGCATTTAATGCCTGGCCACCCCAGTGCTTCTTGTCACTGTCGGTCATGTTAGTACACGGTGTGGCTTTTTCCCAGGCATTTAGCGATTCACTTCCGGGCAGTGCCTCTGCTCCACTCCCTAATCCTCTGAACCCCTGTAACACGCATTCCTCAGCCATGGTTATATTACCGCCATCGCTCTCTTCGACCAGATAGCGCAGTCGCAGCAGCAACAAACCCGTAACCTTGTCCAATTCGGTAGCCTTTAGCACCCCACATCGCGATGAAAGCAGGCGGTCGCCAGCCAGGTTCAGAGCATTGTCCAACAGGTGCTCAGCCAGCGCTGCTGTGAGCGGATGCGTACGAGAGATGAAGGTCACCCCCTCGACTACCGGCTGCTCGAAGGCGAGCTTATCGGTCATACGCTCCGGCAACTTTGATTTCACGCCCTCAGGCAGGCGGTTTCTGTCTAACAGATAGAAGCCTTTACCCGGAGTGAATGGTACTTCTAGACGCTGGCAGGCAGCTTTGATAAAACGCTCCACCGTTTTCGCATCGCCCAGTGTGGCATCCACAGCGTCAAGCTCTCTGGCCACTTCATCCGGCCTGATAGCGTGCTGGGCGAAGATGGTGCGGCTTTTCCTCTCCCTTTCCTCAGCCTTGTCCCAGAGCCTGTTGAATTCAATCACTGGGTCCAATTCGAACAGCCTGAGCTGCTGGCTGTCATCTCCCATGAAGAGCGCCTTCACCACTGAATGCATCACGCTCTCGCTGTCCACCGGCAGCGGGACCATGATACCCAGCCTTCTGTGGATTTCACTTGCTTTGCGCAGCAACACTTTGAGCACAGCTCCATCAATGGGGTTATCCTCGCCATAAACCAGTACGGTTTTCACGACTGGCGAAGACTGTCCAAAGCGATCCACCCTGCCTTCCCGTTGCTCCAGCCGGTTTGGGTTCCATGGTAAATCGTAATGTAATACAGCATTAAATCCTTCTTGCAGATTAATGCCCTCGCTCAGGCAGTCGGTAGCCACCAGTATGTGTGTCGGTGATTTACGCAGCTCCTCGATCTTTGCTTCGCGCAGCTCCTCGCCCATCTCACCGGTTACCGACATCACACGAAGGACCTTGAACTCCGCACTAAGTTTCTTCTGTAGCTCGTCCGCCACGTAATCGGCAGTGGCTATGAAGCGGCAAAAAACTATGGGATTGAATCCGCTTTTCAACAGTTTCCGAAGTTCAGCGGTTGCTTTTACCAGCTTCGTATCTTCTTCGCCGGAGAGGTTGCGGGCGCGCCGGCTGAAATCCTGCAATCTGCGTTTAT
Source organism: uncultured Dehalococcoidales bacterium (assembly GCA_964448985.1). Lineage (GTDB taxonomy): Bacteria > Chloroflexota > Dehalococcoidia > GIF9 > UBA5629 > CAIMUM01. The sequence continues at coordinate 14,599 of CAYVBI010000016.1, read as the reverse complement.
CGCCATCGGGCATTTCGCTGGTACCCAGTGATACTGTATGCGCCGGGACCACATCCGTCATGAACTCCGCTTCATTTGAATCGAAAACCAGAGGACTGTTTACCTCATCGATGTTTTCTTCTTCCCCGCCTGTCAGCCCTGCTTTCACTTCCAGGGCAACGGCGGCTGCACGAGGGCTGGACATCACACATCGCAGCAGCGCCAGGGCAGCCCAGTATCGCACACGTTGCCGTGCAGTCTTTTCGCTTCCGGAGCTGAATATGATTTCACGGGCGAACTTGTAAACATCGTCAAACAGTTTTTTATACTCTGGCGATAGCTTATAAGGTGCTTCAGCAGTCTCACGCTTGGGGAAGGGTGTTTCCGTGTCCATCCACCTCTCTACATCGGCACGCCGTCGCTGGATAAACCGTGCGGCCAGCTCTGACTTCATATTCGCGCTCATAACATCCATGTTCAGCGCGGCAAATTTAGCGTCGATCAATCCCAGCAGCGAAAGGAAGGACTCTTCGACGCCGCTGTGCGGCGTAGCAGTGACCAGCAGCAAATGCCGGTCGCCGTTACGGGCCAGGTCATTAAGCAATTGATGGCGTTGCTGCTGGGAGACGGATTGTCCCCCAGGCCGGGCGCATCCGTGCGCCTCATCAACGATTACCAAGTCCGGGCAGTCTTCAATGAAGCGGTGGCGGTAACGTTCGGATTTTACAAAATCTACGCTCACAATGATATGCGGGAAATATTTAAATACGCTGTCATCCGGCCGCGGCAAGTTACGCTCCAGTCGGGCGAAGGATTCAGAGCGGACCACGGTAGCGTCAATGCTGAATTTATCGTAAAGCTCTCTCCGCCACTGATCGCACAGGTACGGAGGGCAGATCACCGCCAGCCTCCTGGCGATGCCGCGGTCAAGCATCTCCCGCGCTACAAGCGTAGCCTCTATGGTCTTGCCCACACCCACATCATCGGCTATCAGCAGCCGTACAGGGTCGAGTCGCAGGGCCATGATAAGGGGCACGAATTGGTACGGTCGTGGGCGGAAAGATAAGTGCCCGATGGACCGGAATGGGCCCGCCCCATAACGTAGCAGCAGGCGTGAGGCATCGTGCAGCAGCCTGGCTGCCTCGAAATCACCGATATCGTCGACCGTGGGCAGGGGAAAGACAGCCGGCTGGGGTTTCTCATCCTCGGCTGGAAGGTAAACTCCGCAGGCATCCTCTTCGCTGCCCGCCAGCGGACGCAGGTGCAGTAAATCCGGTTCGCCCGGCGGAACTATCACCCACTCGCGACTGCGGAATTTAACAATGGAACCTATTGAATACGAGCTCATTGCTTTCCCTCGCCAAATAGATCCCTGTTTGCGTCCACCTGTTCCTCCAGCGGCCTCTTATACATTATCTCAACAACGCGGTAGCCTGCGTCCCGCAACTTCCCACGTATTTCAATGTCCTTCTGGTGCTGGTGCGGCTCATCGTGGGGCGTGCCGTCGCAGAAAACGCATACCGGACCCTCTCTATAATAAAAATCGGGCTGGGAATAGAAATCCGGCAGCAACTTCTGCGCCTCGTCCGGCAGCCGGCGCCTCTGTCGGTACAGCAGGTCGAGGAATTTCTTCTCCAGATCAGAGCGTGCATCCGCCTGTTGCCGCAGCCACTGGTACTGTTCTTCATATGAGCGATCGGCATAATATCGCTGTACCGTGGAACCGGCCAGTGCCATCAGCGAATCGTGTATTAGGTGACGGTCCATTTCACCGTGCCATCGCTGGTTCTTATACGACAACAGGCAAGTATAGCAGGCGCGGGTGCAGTCGACATCTACGGTTTCCTGCCCGCTTTCCGGATTGAAATGGCAGATCTCCAATGCGCGGCGGGCAATGCAGGCGATCAGACCGGGCTCAACCGTCAGCCGCCGCAGCACGCCGGCGCCACCCTCAGCTGCCTCCCAGTAAAGGATGCCCCGCTGAATTTCTCTTCCGATAAGCTCACTGGATATCTCGTCCTCATCAATCTGCAATTCCTCCAGCAACCCGGCCAGCAGAGCATATTGCAGGTTAATAAATTGTCTTTCATTAAGCGGTGCTGCGGGAGAGGGGTAAATTAGTAAGATATTGCGAGTGTCCCTGACGTAAGGCTGCACGCCGCTCTCCACTTGTCCACGGCCGGGTTCAAGCGCACTGTCCTCTCCATCTCCCTGTTTTCTGCCCCAGACACCCGTAGAGAGATCGAGATTAAAGCCGTCGGTACCACGATAACGCCAGCCGCGGTTGATGCTCCACATTTCAGCCGCCTGGCCGTAGCATAGTCTCAGTAATTCCGCTCCGCTCGAGGAAATCACCGTCGCCTCTTCTTTCTGTGCACGGCCTTCCCGCGACGAGAAACGGAAATGGGTGGTGGTGTTATAACCTTCCCTCACGCGCTCATCCTCGTCACAGGTGATGCGTTCCACTCTTTGTGTCGCTACGGCGGACATCTCAAACAGCTTTGTCCTGTACTCGCTGCTATCGGCATTGAGGGAACAGCCGCATTGCTGACAGATATCCGCACGCAGGTTAGCATCCGTATGGAAAGCACCGCAGTTCCTGCATAATTTGGCCGATTTGAAGCGCGCTTCGCGAGTTGCCACCGGCAGCAAGCTGCGCACGACACGGTACTTACGTCCTTCGTGGTAAAGGATGTTGCGCGGCCCGAACTCGGTCAGCGCCAGGAAGCGCTGCCGCGCTAAAAAAGCATTCCGGCTATTGTCCATGCTCACATAGGCGCGTACCGGCAGGCGAGGAAAGTTATAGCCGGGCAAGAAACCCTCGCTGGCCAGGTAGCGGTAGGGATAGAAATCAGATTCATCGCTGGTTGCTGAAATATTTAAGAGTAGGTCCCGCTGCCTTTGCGCCTCCCTTTCCAGACGGTTGGCCTCATTGACCTCATCAGCTTTGATCTTGCCATGGGCAGATCTTATTTTTTCCTGTGCCTCTACTAGTTGACGGTGGGCAGAACGGTAAAGCTCACGCCAGCGGTCGAAGGCGGTGTCAAATTCCCTGGCTGCGCCCTTAAGTACGTTCTCCAGCCACTGCTCTGTAAACCAGCCGGAAGATTCAAGGTCGGAATGGCAATCTGCCAACACAGCCCTGCAATCCGTCAGGCATTTTCGCAACCTGGCATCCGGCAGGCTTAGTTGCATGGCCAGATTTGCCTGCAGCGGCAGATTATCAACATTTTGTACATCCAGCAAATCACCGATTGATCCACCCAGCGAAAGGCCAACCTCGGCCAGCCAGATGGCGTGGATGTGCGATTTAATCAGGTCCTCATTAACAAGGTCGAGCTGCGGTGGCATTACCACGCCTGCCACCATTGCGCCCTGACGGTGGAAGAAATATTGGTCATGACCGCTATAGCTCGAACAATAGGTGGTGATTAAGGCGGGCCGGCCCGAACGCCCGGCGCGGCCGCTGCGTTGCGCATAGTTGGCCGGGGTGGGTGGCACATTGCGCAGGTTGACCGTATTCAGGCTGGCGATATCGATACCCAACTCCATAGTGGGCGAGCATATCAGGCAGGGCAGTTCTGCCGTGCGGAACCTATTTTCGCGCTCCTCGCGGTCTTCTTTGGCTGTCTGGCCGGTATGCTCCTTGCTCTCCAGCGATTTCAGGCAATCAAGTCCCTGCCGGTAAAAACTTATGAAAAACCTGTTGGCCTCCACCTGTGTGACCGCTTCCTGCGGCAGCATACTTATGTTCCTCACAGGGTCGCGGTTTTGCGCAACGCCGTCACCGCAGGCCCACTCCATACAGGCCACCTGAAGCTGGATGCGGAAGCTGCCCTCCCCCTCTTCCTTTCTCAAGTAGCCGCCATTTGCCAGCACCTTCATCATCACGCGCAGCATATTTTCATAATCGTCCGTGCTCAGCGGGGCGCTCATATGCTCCCAGGCGCGTGTAGAGCGTAAGTACTTACCCAGTACGCTGATAGGGTTGAGGCTATAATCGCGCGGCAGGCGTTCACCCAGGGCGAACCATTTGCCCTCCGTAAGTATTTCATCATCATCAAAGCACCAGGGATCCTTGAGAACCTGGTTAACCCTGGTTTTGAGCACTGTTTGCTGGGTAGCTACAAGGCAACGGGCATCCATGGATAGAGATCGCCGCAGGAAATCAAGTACTTCGCGGCATACCCGGCATCGTGTTGCTGCGGATGCTTTGCCTAGTAATGTATTTTCAATCCAGTTATTATTATCAAGGCAGTATTCTTCAAGGCCGGTATAGCTTATCTTCAATAGTCCGCATTGCTCCAGGTTGGGCTGGACCACACGCCAGCCGCGGCGCAGATCGCGGTAGACCTGATACTCGACGTAAGCGGTCAACGCCTCACGGTTGATGCGTGGCTGTGCGCCGCCTGTTCCCGGGTTCCTGGCATACGACTCCACCGGCAATGCCAGTACCTCGACAACCCTGCTGGCAACCTCCGCATAACCCAGGAAGCCGGTTTCCGGCAGAGCACGGCAGATGGCACTGCGCAGCAGTCCCATTTGAACGAAGTCGTTGAAATGCCCAGATTGCAGCGATGCATCCTGCCGGTTGTCTGTGAAGCTCAGTACCTTTTTCTCTTCAGGCTCTATCTCCTCATCACCCAGGTGGGTCAGGATGGAGGATATCAACACCGTGGTGGCAGTGCTGCGGCCCTCACTGGAAAGTCGTGCCAGTTTGGAGAAGTCCTTCGTCCTCTTATCATAGATGGTTCCACAACGCGGGCAGACCAGCAAAGGCGATCTGATGAACCAGCCAGAGGCAGCATTGGCCTGCACCGTCGGTGTGTATGACCCGTCCATACTCATATTGCACGGCTGGGGAAGGTATTTATACATGCCCGGCCTGATCTTGTTGCGCGAAGCTGTGAACCAATTATCCGGCAGGTCCTCGATCATATCATCAGTCCAGGCCGGGCCGGATTCATCATCGATCAGCAGGTAGCCCTGCTGTATCTCTTCATCGGGCGGTTCCATCTCATGTGGCAGGCGCGGCACAAGGGTTTTGGCCTCCTCATTGCGCGTTACCTGGTAATATTCCTGCCCGCAGACCCTGCAGAAAAGCAACGGAGCCAGCAGGCGGTCACCATTCTCGCCCTTGGTAAAACGCTGCCCGCTGAGGGTCAGATAACGCCTTTCCGGCGATTCCATCGTGGCATAGACCGCATCACCCTGCGAAATGAACTGGTGCAGTTTGACGGCAAAGACCGGGTTTGTGCCGTCCGGCTTGATTTCGCCACCTGCATGCAGCATCAGCCGTATTTTTTCCTCACATTGCACTGCGTCAATGCTGGTCAATTCAGCCAGTTTAAGTGCGCCATCCCTGAGTGTTATGGGTGGGCGGCGGCGGAAAGTATCATCGCGCTTCTCAATTCCGTAAGTCTCCTCTATCCAGGCAGCCAGTGGACTTCTAACAAAATCGTCAGCATCAAAGGGGACATCTCCCTTCATGCTCGCTTTAAGCTCCTCTTTGGTCAATTCGCCGGTGAAGGACGTAGCGCGCTTTAAGCGCTCGTCGATGACATTCTCCGGCTTCACCGGGGAGCCAAAGATTTTTGAGGCTACACCTGCCACGGCCTGCTTTTGTTGTTCATGGGATCCGCCGGTGACCATGGTGGCGCTTGTACCCACGCAGAGCAAGCTATCGTTGCCGCAGCGGCGGCGCAGGCGCCGCACCAGCATTGATACGTCCGCGCCTTGGCGACCGGAATATGTATGCAATTCATCCAGCACCAGGAATTGCAGGTTGACGAACTCATGGTCGATGAACTTTCGCTCGGCCGGGCGGGACATCATCAACTCCAGCATTACGTAGTTGGTCAGCAGTATGTGGGGCGGATGTTGCTGCATCTGCTCCCGCCTCTCCTGCTTCTGCTGGCCCGTGTATACGCCAAATCGTATAGGGCTGCCTGCCCCCAGATTATTAAGAAGCGTTTCCAGCGCCTTCTCTTGCGAATTGACCAGCGCGTTCATGGGGTAGACGATCACGGCACGCACCCGCTCCGGTACTGGGTCGTTCTTCAATATGTGATCGATGATGGGTATCAGGTAGGCCAAGCTCTTACCCGAGCCTGTGCCAGTGGTAAGTACGTAGTTTTCTTTACGCTGAGCGGCCAGTATGGCCTGCTCCTGGTGGTTATATAGCCTGAACGGTGAACTGCTCTGGCGGAAGATGTCTTTGCATAGTGGATTCAAGATTCCAGCACTACACAGAGCCGCCACATCCCGGCCCATTTCATAGGAGGGGTTGAGCTGCACTAGCGCCTCTGGCCAGAGTGCGCCACCAGCCAGCTCACTTGCCACAAAATCTGCAATGCGGGGATCACGGATGTTGAGGAAGCTCTCCACGTAACGGTGGTAGTCGTTAAGCACCTCACGACGCAGCCTGAATGCGTCCATTATTTCAACTCTCCTTTTTCCAGCTTGTCCCAGGCCTCCAGCACCAAGCGGCGGGTGCGGTATTCGCCAAATTCTTTTGTCTCTTTGTTTTTAAGAACGCGGAAAGTCTCACCCGGAAAGTCCGGACCGTAAATGTCTTGTGGGTCAAGTATGTAACGTAGCTCATCACGCGACAAGCCGTAGAGACGGGCGTAATAAGCGTCCAGTTCAGCCTTGAGCAGTGCCCGCCTTTCCGTGTCCCATTTGAAGGGTGGGCCACTGTATCCCATATCCTCGGCGAAAAGCTTAAGATCGTAAGCGGTGAAGGTGAGTTCAAGAACCCTTGGATTTATATAGTTTTGGTCAAATTCATTGAACGAGGAAGGAGGTAATATTGGAAACTGTTTGACGTAGTGGAAGTTAAGATTAGAACCTCCAATTTTTTGTCTGGCAATGTAGTCGATCAAGATGCAAGATAAATTAGCTAAAAAGCAAGATATGCAATCTATTTTATCAACGAATATTAGTGGCATTGAGTTGCCAACCCCTACCATAGGGATAATGGAAAAAATGGCTGTGTGCATATTCGTGACTGCAGTAACATTTTTAAAGCCCAAGAGCCATCCGTGTTTCCAATCCATCAAACGAGCTTGGACTTCCCTTTTATCCACCCAATAGTACGGCCGTATCTGATAGTTGGGATCTTGATACTGTTCTATACTGGTATCAGGTAACACTATAAATCCACGCTCATCTTTTCTTGTTTCATAGGAGCCAAATCTGTGATCGTAATACGAGACAAACTTAGCCTCATACAGGGGCAAATAACCGAGCTTTGGTTCAGTTGCGAAGAGATGGCTGTCATTGGACATATGGAACATAGTCATGAATTTAGTGCCCCAGGGATTCTGACCTGTGACTTCGTTCACTAATACTGGTACTTGGCTGTAAATCTTCTTAGTTAGCTCAAGATCTACCTTGGTGCGAAAAACAGGCATTGTGTGCGTATTAGGATTAATCAATGTTAAGTCTTTTGAGCTTGTTTCGAATTGCCGTTGGCTATCGTGCGTATGTTCGACGAACCTACAGGAGAAAGTAAATTTTGGCGATTCGGTATTTATTTGTCGTCCAGATATGCATGCCAGTGCGAATTTCATACTGTGGTGGACATGCGGAAAATAAAATAATGCTTCGTTCTCCATGCCAAAGAAGCTGACTAGTGTCTTCGAGAATACCAACTCATTAAAGAAATCCTTCAAAGTATCCTCAATTGCCAACCCGATCGGTATTATTAAGCCAACCCGTCCTCCAGGATTTATCAGGTTTTTGGATAGCTCGGTGAATAGAGCATACAAATTGATGTCGCCCGTGGCGGTTAATGGAAAGCGCTCACTGGCCCTTACGAAGCGGCTCTCTGCTTCAGCTGTATGTTTGGCTTCTTCGAATGCCTTTAGTAGAGTCGGGTTCCTTTTGGTCAGCTCTTTAATCATCTTTTCGCGCGCCGCTTTATTGGGCGCCCTAGCGATGGAAGAGTCGTGTTGGGTGAAAAATTCTTTCTCTTGCAGCTTGATACGCTCCCAAGGCGGGTTACTAAGCACCACATCAAAACCACCAGCCTTCGTCACCTCGGGAAATTCCAGTGGCCAGTGGAAAAAGCGGTATTTATAAGCCGATGCGGTTGCTTCACCGGCTAGTCGACTGTCGACGGCTTTAGGATTATTGATATATTGCACCAGTTTGCCCTGAGTAGATGTGGTCGGGTCATCGGCGTTCAGTAGGAACTGGTAGAAGGCAGCCGTCCAAATGTGACAGGCCGTCCAGTCCCGCAGCCAAGCCTCGCCCGCGTGCAGCCTAGCATATATGCCCTGCTTTTCACTGATATCGTCGACCTCATTCTCATCCAGCGCTTCGAGCCGATCGGTCTCGTCGGCAAATGCCTGTAGATCAGCCTCCAGCTTGCCCGTGGCATTAGGCGTAAGCAGTATCTGCCCGCTGGCTAACCGTTCCCGCTCCTTTTTATTCTGCGCTTTGATTTTCTTGGCGGCTTCCTTATCGTCGCCCGTGACAGGCTTGAAGGCATCGTCGGGTATGCCATGGTTGAGCCGCTCGATACTATCCACGCCTACCAGGCTGTTGCCCGACTTAATGCGGTGGTCGAGAAAGGCCAGCGGCATGCCGCGGTAATGTCCTTCCAGCCAGAGTGCTACCCTGCAGAGGTCGGCGGCCAGTGGGTTGAAGTCCACCCCGTAGATGCAGTGCCGTATGACATCGCGCACGGCCAGGCGTACCAGTGCGGGCGGAGGCTGCTGCTCCCCCGTCCGCACCATCGCCAGTTCACGTCCAATGCGGCGCGCCGCCGCCAGTAAGAAATGGCCCGACCCTGAGGCTGGGTCGCACACCCTGACGGAAAGCAGGGCTTTTTCCTTATCCTCTTTGGACTTTGCGCCGGATAGATGCTCTAGTATGACGGGCTCAAGGGCGCTCTTAATAAGCTCCTGCACGAGCTCAGGGCGAGTGTAATAAGAACCGGTGGTCTTTCGCTCGGAGCCCTTGGTAAATTCGAACACCGGCTTTCCATCGCGATCCGGAGTCTGAGGATGCAGGTCCAACAGGCTCTCATAGACCGAGCCAAGTTCTTCCACATCCAGCCCGCCGTAGTTAATGGGACGGATTATGTTATTGTCCTTGAATAGCGAAAGTTTAGCGAAGCCCCGTAGAAAATCGCGGTTGAACATATGGGCATCGTCAAGGTCGGGCATGGCGGTATTACTGAAGAGGCCTCCGTCTAATGCGGCCATGCCCAGTTTTTCGGCTGCACCCCGGCTGGAGTAGAAGCCGAAGGTGCGCCTGACTGCTTCCCAGACATCGTAATAGCGGTCCTGCGGGTTGAAATGGCGCTCTACCCGCCGCCGTATGCGGCGGATGCTGTAATGGTCGTTATATATATTGAAGAACTTCTCATTGGTGGGGTCCGGTCCGGCCAGTTTGCGGTCCTCGGCCACCATGAGGAAAAGGAAGCGGTAAACCAGCCTCAGGAGTTGGCTGTAAAAATCGATGGCGGTTAATTCGCCTTTCTTTATCTTGTTTACGAGGCCGGTATTATCCGGATGCTGCAGAAAGCCGTTGCCGAAGATTTCCAGAGCCGCTTCCACGCCCTCGCGCAGGTGCTCCCTTATGCGTCCGCCTTCCTCGATGCTCTGCTGGTAGTACTTCTCCAATAGGCAGGATGGGGCGGAATCAAGCTCGGCTGGCCAACGGCTGCGATGAACCAGCCGGTAGAAAAGCTGGAATTCGGCGAAGTGGTTGCCCTTCAACATCTGCTCGAGGTCGAACTCCAGGTAGGTGGATCGGCTCATACGCGTGGAATCGCGCAGCAGTCGGAACTGCAACCCGTTTGTGACGATGCCCCAGAGGTGCTCGGTGCGGTTGAGATACTCCTGCACCAGCGCTTGCGGTGAGATGCGCGGTGTGCCCGAGGGCGGACGCGTGTCCATTCCGATGTTAGCGCCTTCGATATGAACGGGCAAACCATCCTCGCCGGTGCCATCACGGTGTGATAGAAAGAAGGTCTGTCCTCCGACCTGCGCAGCAGACTTGCAGAAGGCCAGTTTACCAAAGCCGAGTGTGCGTAAAAGAGGGAGGATCCATTGCTCGCGTGTAGCTGTAGCACCTGAATCGCCCTCTTTTTGGCGGGATAGCGCATGCTGAAATGCATCCCAGTAGGCCAGCGCATCCGACCAACACGAGGCCATCTCATCCATAAAGCGGGTTTTGTTGTCCAGACCGAAATCAGCCGGTTTTTGCCCATCAGCCTCACCTGCCGCTATCTTCTGCAGTACTTCAGGCGAGATCAGCAAACCTTCGGATTCAATGGTGACATATCCCATCTTAAAGCAGCAAACCTCAGCGACCAACAGTCGGATGTGTCACCAAATATTATACTACGGCTCACATAATGTCCATATGCGGAGACTGTAAGAAGACGATTGAAAGTACTTATGATGTGATGTAGTATATCAACCAGTTCTGGGCAGCAGATTTTCGGAGGTGACGGCATGGTATACGGGCTGGTTATCGTGGCTATAAAAGAGATGTTGGACGGAAATAACTGAGTGCTGAATCCTGAAAAGCAGGATTATATCCCAAACCATCCTGGCCGATAGTGGTCAATTAACTTGAGACAGGGTGGTCAATTAGCCTGAGAAGCGCCACGTTTTTCATGGATTAATAATTTGTTTGGAGGTTTGCAACATGTACTATCCAGAGGCCATCGAAGAGATTTGTTATGATCCCAAACATCTTGACAAAGTATTATGTGCGATAAAAGATAAATTTTCACATTATTTTGATACATTCATAGAAACAAAAGCTGGAACTATAATAACGGCTGAAAAGTTTGCAGCAACAGCAAAACAATTGAATGTAAATATTAAAGTGGGGAAAAAGAATATCGATAAAGGTGATTATTTTACGGAGATTATTGATGAGGCTATTATAGAATTTGAGGAAGATAGAAATAAATATATAGAAATCCTTGATCTAGAAGCATTGGAGGAGCATGAGATTGATCCAAAAAACTTTAAAAACACCGTTTTGAAAAATAGATGTCCGATAATTCACCATACACTTCTAAATAAAAAGGCCAAAGAACTTGACAAATATAGAGCGGCATTTAGTGCGGCAAAAGCAGAAGAACTATTATCTGTCACTAAGAATCTCACGGAATTCGCAATACAATATTTTCAGAATTCTTATAATGAAAAGACATATGAGCAGTTCAGTCAGATAGAAGAAATGGGCTTATCTGCATTAGATGAAGAGGGGTATACTGCATATGGAGTCATCGGTGGGGGTATTAAAAGCCACTTTTTATATAAACTTAATCCCTCTATTTTTCCAAATAGAAGTAGAGAGTCAGTTTGGGCTTTATGGTATTTGACGAATAAAAAATCATATGACTGCAAACAAGATTCTGAATTCCTAATGATTAAAATTAAAGATAATTCGATCCAACAGAATTATTTCTATCCTTACCAATTATTCGCCTTTTATGCGTACAACATTTACCTTCTACTAAAAATGGAAGCGGAAAAATACAGTGTGAAGATTGACAGTGATTACCGTTATGTTATCGTGGATAAGTTCTTGTCCTATGTAGCCCAGGAACATGCAACAGAAATAGCAGTATTATCTAAGAAGGATACGGAGTACGGATATGGATCCTGATGTAGATACATTATTTAAAAAGTTTTTACCTCTTGAGGCAGAAAAATACTCACTCAAGGAATTCCAGAAAAACGTTGTTGTGAATGTTATAGCAGGCAATAATACTTTGTGTATTATGCCGACTGGAGGGGGAAAATCGTTAATTTATTGGCTTTCAGGATTGACCCTTCAGGGAATAACCCTTGTTATCTCTCCGCTGATAGCCCTTATTGATGAACAGTCCGAGAAAATTCGCGAGCAAGGGATTGAGGTATTAACTATCCATAGCGGAATAGCCGCGGACAAACAAATACAAATGCTGAAAAAGTTTGCGAATGGATCTGCGAACCCAAAATTCATATTTGCCAGTCCCGAAAGAATATCAACCGACGGATTTTTCGAACACTGCCTATCAAAAAGAAAAACAGAGATTAAACTCGTAGCAATTGACGAAGTACATTGTGTTAGTCAATGGGGGAATAGTTTCCGGCCTTTTTATAAGCGTATACCAGTTTTTCTGAATGAAGTATATGGGATAGGTTCCTGGGGACCGAAGGTACTTGCTCTGACCGCAACTTTAAATCCAAAAGAGGTCGAGGATATCTGCCAGGAATTTAATATTGGTAATGAAAATCTCATTCGCGATGATTTGTTGATGAGGTCAGAAATTAATATAAAAGTTATTAAATTAGACGATGAAGATAAAAAGGAAGATAAATTATGGGACTTGCTAAATATTCATCAAGGTGAAAAAGCTCTCGTTTATTTGTATCGAAAATACAAGCATCGCGGTGTTGAAGATCTAACAGAAATTGCGGTGAGTAAAGGATTCAAAGCTACGTCATTTCATGGGGACATGACGGCTGCTGATAGGCAAAGTATTATCAAAGTATTTAAAAATAATGAAATTGACGTTGTATTTGCAACCAATGCATTTGGAATGGGAATAGACATACCAGATATAAGGGTTGTCATACACTTTATGATACCGGAATCTGTTGAGCAATATTACCAAGAGATAGGAAGAGCTGCACGTAATATTGCATCGGCAAACGCGTATATTCTGTACACTACGAAAAATATAAAAGTTAAAAAGGACCACTATATTGACAATTCTTTTCCGAAGACTGAAGAACTGGAATCATGTTACAGTAAAATTACGGGAGACAAAGTCGGCATTGCCACCTTGCAATATTACGAAGATGAGGTGATCCAGAAATGCCTCCCTTATTTTCTGGATAGTGGTTTAATCTCAATATTATGCAAAGGGATTTTTAATCTCAAAATATTGTCGAATATTATAAATATCGAACTGCAAGATATATACAACGCAACTAAGGAAAAGGGGTTGCTTGCATCTATGAAGAAGACAGGGTTAAGCGCTGAATATATAGTTAACCTAATTTATAAGGCTTTTCTCGATAACGAAGTAGGTTTAAAGCACTTCGACAAATGTCTGATAATCAACAGTTCTGCATCTGATATATCTGATGACAAAATGAAAGAAATAACTTCATATATTGACGAGAGAAAAGACTACAAGCATAAGCTACTGGATTATTTTGTTTATTTGCTTGAAGAATATAGTTCCTCAATTGAATTGCATCAGGAGATGGGTAGATACCTTGGCGTGCCGAAACATTTGCTAAATAAAATATATTCTACGCACAAGGGTGATAAGGTGAGATCGAAATCGGAGGTTATAATCGCAAATACGTTACATGCGAATAAGGTGAAATACGAATACGAGAAAAAATTATATTACAATAAAGACAGTTGGATAGAACCTGATTTCACTATTACAATGCCTGATGGCACCGAAGTTTATTGGGAGCACCTGGGTATGATAGGCAGTGAAGAATATGATAAAACGTGGTTAAGAAAATTGGACATATATCGTAAATGTTTTTCAGGTAAATTAGAAAAAACATATGAAGGAACTACGATTTCAGACTCAGCACTAAACATGTTAAAGAAATTGAAATTGATTTAATATGCTACGTGCTGTATCGAATCATCTATATGCACCAAGGATAATTGTGTTATTTAAACTTTGAGCCTGATTACACGTAATGAGAGAAAGGTCAGCAGGGAATAATATGGCTCTGACCATATAGCCAATCTCACATCGCTTGACAATCCAGTGGGTGATTGAGAAACTGGCATTATTGTTAACAAGGCACACTTTCAACTTGGAAGAGGTTTATGACGGATAGCACCGGTTTGACCAGGATACCAATCGATCTCAGTCCTTTTACGGAAGCTGTCAAGAACAGGTCGGAGCGGCTCACCCGCCATTCAGAAAAACAGAAGGTCTTCGGCTGGTTCTGCACCTATACACCCATCGAGTTGATCCATGCGGCAGGGTTCCTGCCGGTAAGGATCTACGGCGGGATGACAACGGTCGAAAAGGCCGGCAACCTGGTCCCCAATTTCGTCTGCCCCTACATGCGCACCTCGTTGGAGAGGGCAATGCGCGGCGAGTACAAGTACCTCTCGGGAGTTATACAGGGCTACACCTGCGATATATCGTGCGGTATGATGAATATCTGGGAAGCAAATACCGGAATAGGGCTTTTTCATACAGTTCCTCTGCCATATAACTTCAGTGAAAGCGCCAGGGCTTTCTACAGGCAAACTCTCAACGAGCTGATCGATAAACTGGCCGGGGCCGGTGGAAGGATCGATTCGACTACGCTGGGCCGGTCCCTCGACCTTTACGCTGAGATCAGGAAGAACCTGCTTCACCTGCACGAGCTGCGCCTGTGGAACATGTTTGCGCCGCCGGCCCGCGACTTTTACGCGATACTCGAGAGGAAGGCAAGCGGGCGGACCCGAAGGTCCGCCCCTACGGGAATGCCCCTACGTTGATGACGGTAAAGATATTACTCGATCGGCATTAAGGTCAGCCGCGCCCTATTGAGACAAGCAACAGGGACCGAATTGTGTTGTATAATCTGCTGACACAGCAGTGCAGCACATCGAGATAAACGAACAG
>CAYVBI010000015.1:0-22845 GCA_964448985.1 uncultured Dehalococcoidales bacterium | reverse complement strand
GCCAGGTTGTGGCCCTGGATATCGAGGGTTCAAATCCCTCCACTCACCCCATCCCTTTTTCATTAACCAAATGACATAACATCACAATCATTTTGGGCAGGAGGTAAGCTAATCATGGGTTTGATCAAACGTCCGGCAACCGTACTCGTGACTTTGTTGATCGTAGTTGGAATCATGCTGCCTTCGTTTTCCGCCTGCGAGAAAGCCCCCGACAAAGCTGCGACTCCAGCGATCTCTTTAGGGACACAGGCGGGGGCGTCCGAATGGACTATTAAAGCCAACGACGAAGTAAAAAACCAGTTTGATTTCGCCGACCGGGAAGAGTTTGAAGACGCACAACGCGGATTCATCGCCACTGTGCCGGACCTTGTGATCAAAAACGCTGCCGGCGGTACAGCCTGGTCCATGCCTGACTACGATTTCGAGAAGCAAACAGAGACTCCTCCGACCGTTAATCCCCTGCTCTGGCGACATTCTCAGCTGAACTTGAACAACGGCCTTTATAAGGTGACAGACCGCATCTACCAGGTAAGAGGGTTTGATATCAATAATATGACCGTCGTCGAAGGCGACAGCAAGATCATTATTATAGATGTGGGAATGAGCGCTGAGACTGCCAAAGCCATGCTTGACCTGTACTACCGGGAGCGCGGAGTAAAACCGGTGGCAGCCATTATCTATACCCACAGCCATATCGATCATTTTGCCGGAATCAAAGGCATTATTTCGGATGAAGATGCAAAATCCGGCAGCGTTCAGATTATAGCGCCTGAGGGTTTCCTCGATTATGCCATCAGTGAGAATATCCTGGCCGGCAACGCCATGAGCCGCCGCGCGCAGTACCAGTTTGGTGTCTATCTGCCCAGGAATGCCGGAGGACAGGTGGATAGTGGAGGCGGCAAAGCCTTACCTGTTGGCACAATGGCGCTGATCGGACCCAACAAGGAAATTATAGCTACGGGAGAGAAGCTGGTCATTGACGGAGTGGAAATGGAATTCCAGATAGTCTCAGGTACTGAGGCGCCGGCCGAGATGACCATATACTTTCCACAGCTACGGGCGCTTGACACAGCCGAGATCGCAAGCCAGAGTAACCATAATTTGCTGACCCCGCGAGGCGCGGAGGTTCGCGATGCCAATGCGTGGGCTAAGGCTATTAATGAGATGATTGAGCTGTATGGTGATAAGACCGACGTGATGTTCGCCTCACAACAGTGGCCGTGCTGGGGCAATGAAAAGATAGTCAACTATCTCAAACAGCAACGAGACCTGTATAAATATACTCATGATCAGACGCTCAGGCTGCTGAACCATGGCTATACGCCCAATGAAATATCCGAAATGATCAAACTGCCGGAAAGCCTGGCTAAAGGATGGGATGTTCGCGACTACTACGGGACGCTGAGCTTCAATGTAAGGGCCGTCTACCAGAAATATCTCGGTTTCTACGACGGCAACCCGGCAAACCTCAATCCGCTGCCGCCGGTTGAGTCCAGCAAGAAATATGTCGAATACATGGGCGGTCCCCAGGCCGTTATCGACAGGGCAAAAGTTGATTATGCCAACGGTGATTACCGCTGGGTAGCGCAGGTGATGAATCAGGTTGTCTTCGCTTACCCCGACAATCAGGAGGCGCGTAACCTGGAGGCTGACGCGATGGAACAACTCGCTTACCAGGCTGAATCCACCGTATGGCGTAACTGTTATCTGGTGGGCGCCTCCGAACTGCGCACCGGGATGAGTAAAAGTATAGGGGCGGGCAGCGTCAGCCCCGACATGGTGAGGGGTATTACTCTGCCCCAGTATTTCGACCTGATGGGCAGCCGCCTTAACGGTCCCAAAGCCGAAGGTAAAAAGATTGTAATCAATTGGAATTTCACTGATACCGGCGATAAGTATGTCCTTAACCTTGAAAACTCGGCGTTGACTTACACATCGGGCAGACTCTCCAAGATGGCCGATGCCACATTGAATCTGTCACGTGCTACATTGATCTCGGTACTGGCAGGTGAAACTACGTTTCCCAAGGAGATTTTAGCCGGAAAGGTAACCATTGAAGGAGATGCTTTAAAGATAGTCGATCTGATGGGAATGATGGATAGCTTCGATCCCATGTTCAATATAATCAGCCCGTAGCTCACAGGATCTTGCCAGGGAGAAAATCATCCATGCGAGTTTTTGAGAGGCCGGGTCCGGTCAATACAGATGAAGTCATTGAGATCGCCAGGTCGGTTTCGTCCGGGTATGAATACCTGGTAGTAGCCTCAATAACGGGAGATTCAGCAATTAAACTGGCGGAAAAGGTCAGCGATAAAAGGGTGATCTGTGTCACCTGTCCCCAGGGTATGAACTGGGAAGTTGACAGTATGGGCGAGGGGCCTTTTGCCGATATACCCGAATTGAAACGGATACGATCGGAATGGGTAGGACAGGGCCTGAAACAAGTGCCCATGGCGATTACCGGGGAGAACAGGGACCGGCTCGACAAACTCAAGGTTAAGGTTGTTCAAGGAACGATACCTTTTTTCGGCCCGACTTTTTCCATGCGTGTGCATCTGCATAAAGTTACCGGGCTTGACCTTATCGCAAAGACGCTTGAACTGATATCCACCGGGACTCTGGTCTGTCTGGAATGTGTTTTGATGTGTGTGGACGCCGGTGTGATTCCAGAGGGTAAGAAGGTCTTAGCATTAGCCGGGACTGAACGCGGACTTGATACCGTGTGGGCTATCAGAAGCAGCGCCTCGGCCAATCTATTTCACCCTTCGAAAGGCGCAAGATTTATAGAGCTGCTGGCCAAGCCGGGCATCGCATTGATACCGGATGTCAATATTGGATACTTGAGATAGCCACACATTCGTTCACGCAACTTGAGTTTTCAAAGCTACAGCGTCATTCCTGGTAGATTAACAGCAAAATAAGTCAAGACGAACAACAGATGCTGCGGTACTCTTTACTCACGGTAATAACGTGGAAAATCAGGAAAATGCAGATGCCGTCCGACGGATGCAGGACTACATCCGGCAACATATTGCACAACCCATAACTTTGCATATGCTGGCACGGGCTGCCGGATATTCACCCTGGCATTCGACCAGGATCTTCAAAGAATTGACCGGTGAGAGTCCCTTCGAGTATATCAGAGCCCTTCGCCTGGCCTTTGCTGCAGCCAGGCTTAGAAGCGGAAAGGTCAAAATAGTCGATGTGGCTTTCGATTTCGTCTTCCAGTCGCATGAGGGATTTACTAGGGCTTTCACCAGGCAATTTGGCGTGACCCCGCAGTACTACATTAAGAACACTCCGCCGCCGCACCTGTTTATGCCCGATAGCATCCGCGAATATTACCGAAAACTTGAAAAAGGAGAGCTCGGAATGTCGGATAAGCCAAATGCAAGCACTATATTTGTCCAGGTTGTCGAACGGCCCGCGCGAAAGCTAATACTCAAGAGGGGAGTCAAGGCCAAGCATTACTTCGAGTACTGCGAGGAGGTGGGATGCGACATTTGGGAGGCCCTTTCAGGAGTTAAAGAGGCCCTTTATGAGCCCATTGGCATGTGGCTCCCTGAAAATCTATGCAAGCCCGGCACATCGGTCTATGCGCAGGGTGTCGAGGTACCACTGGGTTATAAGGGCATAATACCGGCGGGCTGTGAGCTGATCGAGTTGCCTCCCTGTAAAATGATGGTTTTTCAGGGTCCACCGTATGAAGATGAGGACTTCGAACAGGCTATCGGAGAGCTCTGGGAGTTGATGAAGAATTACGATCCCAGGCTATATGGTTTCGACTGGGCAGATGAGGATGGACCCAGATTTCAGCTCGTTCCCATGGGATACAGGGGCTACATCGAGGCCAGGCCTGTCAGGCAGCTTAACTCAAAATGATACCGCAGGGGCTCATCTGCTGATTCGGGCGGGCCGATTATCTGCTCTCTTCCTGTTATTGCGCCCGCCTGATCTCAGTCCTCAAGTTCGGCGATCGATACCAGCCGCCACTCAGCGCCATGCAATCCGACGCTGGTCCAATATATTGTTTTTTGCACCAGCTTTCCCGTTGCTGCGTCGGGATACATGTATCCGCCAGTACCGGTCTTCTGCGCCGCAATTATCTCAGCCTGGGCGATTAATTCGGGGTAATTTTTATATGATGGATCAGTGAGCACGTTTTTGCCGGTCTCGGTTCCCGTCGAACAGTAGATTACTTTTCCGTCAAGCTGCATCACATTCACTTTAATGGCCCTCACTTCAGCAGCGGGAGCGATGGTGCCGTCCAGCAGGTCCCCTGGTTGAAACAGGGCGCTGACCGTACCCAGCAGATCACCATCCTCCGTGATCACAGGCCAAACCAGCACCACGGCATCGATCCCCTCAACCGCCCTGAAGACATTGCTCAGCATCGGCTTCCTGTTTGCAGCGAAATCCGCAAAGAACTTCTTTGAGGCCTCCGTGGTGGCGGTCTCCGTTCCCTCGTAGCGGCTATATGCCTCGGGCGCCACGGTGACAATCTTCCCCTGGAGGTCGGAGGTCGAGCAGTCCGTCAGGTAAGGGTATTTCCTGCACAGGCCGTTCAATATCCCCCTCATCTCCTCACCCTGCAACCCGCTTTTTGCGATTTTTTCGGCGGCGTCCGCAACGGCATTGTCCAGGTTCAACAGCTTGGACTGGATAATAGACTGCAGGTTCTCCGTGGCTGACTTCAGCTGCTTTACATTTTTCACAGGGCCGGCGCAGCCGGCGGCTATTACGGGTAAAACAACGGTCAATAAGGAGATTATCAAGAAGAATGAGGCTTTTTTCATAGGCAGCAAATACTCCCCTGGTAAATATCACGAATATGTGAACCTGGTTTCCCTATGTTACCGTAACTCAGCCTCACAGGCAACGCCCAACCTGAATACTGTATATACAAAAGCCGGTGATCATTTCTGACAGCGCTAAGGATTCTGTAGGCATTCATCATGGTTATCGACGTTACGCATAATGAATATATCTCCACTGCGCTCAAAGGTCATCCGGTATCTTCGATCAACATATGCTTCGAATATGCCGTTAGTTCCTTCCACCGGATGGCTTCGCAGTCCAGTCCTGCGGAAATTAAAATCAAGATGGAGCAGCGCTTTATCCACCTTTCGCTGAATGGCTGCGGGTAACAGCAAATACTGTTTTACAAACCTGTCAGTGAGTTCAATGGGCACTATTTCCTGCTCTTGCCGGTTTTACCGCGCCGCCCTGCGCTTTTACTATGGAGAAATGCCACTGTCGATGCTGCGTTGTCGAACCTGTACACATGTCCTTTACGGATATCTTCTTGAGCCTCTGCTTCACCCTGCTGCCAGCGTTCACTCCAGAACCATGCCTGTTTTTTATCGACCAGCGTCTTTGCTCTGAGCACGATCTCACCGTCCCTGACCATAATATCCAGGAAATCGCCCTCTTTTATACCGAGTTGTCGTCTTACCGACTGCGGTAACGTCAACTGTGCTTTCTTGCGTATCTGAATAAGTTCTGACATATTATTCCGACTATCTGACTTTCTTACTATCTTACCATGAAAACAATCATTGTGTATATTTTTATTACTGTGTCTTAGTTACTGTAACGTTTAATTCTGGTAAAATAAGTGACATCCCAACTTACTGCAGTTGTAACACTAGTGGCAGGCCAGCGGCAGTAACTGGAGACCTGATATCATGCGCCTGTAGCTCAGCGGACCAGAGCATCGGTCTTCGGAACCGAGGGTCGTGGGTTCGAATCCCTCCAGGCGCGCCATCTAAACCGACCTTTTTGCCGACATTTTGCCGACAAACCTCCCTGTACGCCATGGCATCAAATGGTACAGCCTGGAATAATATGTGCTCGTGATTTAGCCAACTATTCTTTCTTAATAATGGTGCTATATTTTGGGCTAACACGCACTCGTATACTCGGCGGGTATCGATATGGATATCATAGAATTCGTTTTGTAAATAGCTTAACTAAAGACTTATAATAGCATCAGATAATCGCTACATATAATTATTTATGAGGGGATGAGGTGAGTTATGGGGAAAACTAAGATCCTCGGCAATCCAGTAATAGTCAACATCAACAATGAGGACAATAAGCCTCTCTCAGGAATTCCAATATGGATAGGCCAGCGTTTTATCAGTACGGACCCTAACGGTGAAGCTCTCTTCCTGGGACTTGAACCAGGAGAATATGAACTAAGCGTAGATGCCGCTGATTTTCATCCGCTAAGAAAAAAAATCAAGTTAACTACTAATACTAAGAGCTTAGGATATATTTTGCAGAGCTACGCTACCGGAAGTATTGCCGGAAATGTCAGGCTGGCCGGAACAGATTGTACTCTGCCAAATGCGGAAATTAAGCTTACCGCGGTTAATCCGGATGAAATAGGAGCACTCGGTTTTAGCTTATGGACGGATTGGGAAGGTGCCTATTCGGCAAATTATCTTCCCTCGGGTGATTACAATTTCGAGGTGATAGCAGATTACTGCGTGCCAGCGAGAGGAACATTGGCAATTGGGAACAAGGTACCCCTTAAGATGGACTTTTCTTTAATCCCGATTGCGGAGCCGGCCAAAATCACAGTTCGGATAAAAACCAGTGATGGCAGTGAGGTAAAAGAGAGTCATGTACGGCTTCTGGAAGGTATGGGTGCCGTTGCTGTAGCTGAAAAAACGGGGGCGGATTTATTGGTTTTCAGCGATATTGACCGCGCACCTTTTAATCAAGTACTGCGTGCCAAAAACCCTTTTATAAATCGGAATTTTGTAATAGAAGCGCAAATGGACGGTTACCACAACGGATATGCGGTTGGTGATTTGCGCAAGGGAAATGAATGCCAGGTTACCGTCGTTTGCAGAAAAAAGATCGTGGGCGAATCCAAGATCATGATGACGGATGTTCAGTCAGTGGAAATACCGGCAAATGAGGCCCTGCAAGTGCAAATTCCCTGCGAAAGGAAAGAGCGGCTACTCAAAATAGTACTCGTACATCCGGGTAATATTTGTGTTAAAGCCGGGCCTAATCCATACCGTACTTTTCTCAGAATATTGGCAAAAGATCTCAAAGTGCTTGCAGAGGCATGGAACTATGCAGGACAACCAGTTGAAACAACAGTTCAATGTGGATCCGGAGAATTACTATTAGGCATAAGCGGAGAGCTTAAAGACGTCAAAGAAGTTATCAGTCCACTTATAGTCAACTACCAACCCATAATTAATCCCTATAAACCCAATGATAGTTTTGAATCGGCCTTATATGTGGAATTCGGTGAGATTATAAGGCCCTTTATTTTTCCCCAAAACGATATCAACTGTTTTGCTGTTGATGTTAAGAAACCGGGAATACTGCGGGCAAGGCTTACCGGAAGTTCCGCAAGGACAAAAGTACAGATATTTAGTCCGCAAAATAAAGGACTTTCCAGTAGCTGGAACTATGCCAACGAGCCCATTGACACTACCGGTGCTGTCTACTCTCCAGGGCTGTATCGCATAATGATTACGCCAGACAATTCGTCTGAGTATACTCTCAAATCAAGTTGTTTGAGAATTGACTTTATCGGTACTGAAAGCCGCCCGGAGGATTTCAACAATCTGGGCAGCCAGGTAACGCCCATACATTTGGGAAGAAGATTCGGCGGGACTGTATTTCCATCAGGCAAGTGTAACCGTTATAAATTCGCTACAGATAGAACAGGTTTCGCTCGGGTGCGCTGCCAGCTCCCAGGCTGCCGTTTACGCATTGTTTTAAAGAACAGCAAAGGAAAAGAAATCTGGTCTGGGTGGAATTACGCTAATGAACCCATAAATGGTGACATTCCCATACATGAGCCCGGGGAATATTTCATTGAAGTGCTTGGAGACGATCAACGAGAACAACACATATGCAACTTTCTTATCACAACATTTTTTTATCCTAACGATGAATACGAAGGCTATAAAGGCAATGATTCTCCCCAGCATGCTGCTGAAATATTTCTTGGACAGGAAGTATACGGCGCCATTGAAAAGCCGGGGGATATTGACTACTACAGGTTCTATGTGGACAATGCAGGACTGATAATACAGACTACCGGCATCTTCCCCATACGCCTTTCTTTCTCAGTTACAGATCCCAGTAGGAAGGAGATATTTAGTTCCTGGAATTACGCGGGCTGTAGCCTGAACAGTGAATACCATGTTGCAGGCAGCGGCTATTATATCTTGAAAATACAGGGCACCGATGAGAGAGAATTTTCATCTGCAAGCTATAGATTTAGACTTGAACTCCTCCGCATCAAGCCGGCCAACGCCTCGCTAAAGAATAAATCGGTGCTTAATGTTAATACCGGTATGATTCTCGATGCCTTAATGCCCGGCTTTACTAAATCGTTTTTAGTGCCGGTGCCGGCGCCACAAAACATAAGTATAGGTACAAAATTACCTATTCGATTCAAACTCGTA
Organism: uncultured Dehalococcoidales bacterium; assembly: GCA_964448985.1. Lineage (GTDB taxonomy): Bacteria > Chloroflexota > Dehalococcoidia > GIF9 > UBA5629 > CAIMUM01. The sequence continues at coordinate 14,401 of CAYVBI010000015.1, read as the reverse complement.
GCGATCGGTTCCAGCGGTCAGGAAATATTTAATTCCTGGAATTACGCCGGAGCGCCTTTACAGGGAAACTTCAAGCTCGAAGTTCCTTCAGCACTTCAGGTCACAATCAAGGGCGCGGATCCCGGGGATTGGTCTAAAAGCAGTTACTTTGTCTATGCTACAGACGGTGATGTTCCGCCTGAACCTGTATTAGCTCTTGAGCGAGTATTTGAGGGCAACAGGAAAGCAATGTTCAACATCTCGGCTATCCCGAGCAAAGATCGCAAGATAGTGAAATATCAGATGGATTTCGAGGGTAGCGGTTCGTTTAAACAGGTGCAACCCGGCCTGGTGGAACATATTTACACAGAGGGCAAGCTCTACGCCGCCTGGTTGAGAGTCATCGATGACAGGGGGTCAGTCGGAATTGACAGCATGTTCATCGATCTTGTCGATGTGGTACTCACCGTAATCAGCTGCCGCGTTGTCTTCCCCCAAAATGGCGATGTAATATCGGTACCGCAAACCATTTTTGCACAGGCAAGCACCGGACCTGGTAAACCTGTAAAGGGGATGAAGCTTTATCTGGACGAGCGTCTGATTGCCAGAAATGATCAGTCTCATATTGAGTTCGTACTTGATTGGAAATCACTTGCGCCGGGAGAACATACCATCAAAGCGGAGGCTCTTTCCGTAGACGGCGAAGAGTATTCTGATACCGTCAAATTCAGCACGTATGATGTGTTTGACCTGTGGCCGGAAGATGGAAAGGTGATAACAGGCAGCAGGGCAGTGTTCACCTGGTATAGCCCATCCATCACAGCAACCGAGATCCAATACAGGAAGGTTGGAAAAGAGAAGTGGGAAAGAGCTGTCGGTCAAAATGGCAAGAATCACAGGCTTGTACTTGAAGTGCTGGATACGGGCGTTGCCTACGAATACAAGGCCGGATATGAGAAAGCATGGAGTGATATTCGCAGTTTTACCTTACAGAAAGGGCTTGCCTTTGAGAGGCCGCGGTACGGTATTACGATACCCAGGGAATACGGCCAAGCCATGCCTGTAACCGTACGAAACAACTCGGACCGTCCAATGGAGGTAGTGTTGGAGTGTCTTCCACCCGATAACCCGGAATTATTGGTGGGATTTGTGGGCGAAGGCTCGGAAGATCGCCCGATACATCTTCAGCCGGGCGAAGTGCGGCAATTCATGCTGTCATTAGCTGCGCAGGACTGCATTATCGAGATGCATCGATTTTTGGTGCGCATCCGTTCAGATACCGGGTACAGCGATCAGGCGGAGATCGAGGTCAGAGTAAAGATTCCAAAAGTGGATCTGCTGTGGGAAGAACTCGATACTGACGTCAATACACTAAGCAAGAAGCTACGCCTGCTGAATAAAGGCGATGGTTTGACAGATCTTACTGTACGTACTATACCAGCTAATACATTCCGTCTGCGGCCTGCTGTAGAACATGCTTTATTACCGGCCAATGGAACTCTGGAGCTGTGGGTGGATCCCGTGCTTTACGAAGGCTTTGCACGCGCAGCCGGTGAGGTGAAAGTAGATACTTTCGGCAAAACCTTCAGTCATCTACTAAAGTGTGAATTGCCACAGGGCATGCAGGTATATAGAGTGACTGTTGATCCAACGTGGTGGGAGCAGATCTGTGCATGGTTCTGTACCAATAGGCCAGTTATAAAGATGTACGGACGCAATCCAACGCATTTATATTATGGAAACCAGGGTCATGGCTATCCTTTACCCACTTCTTATATCGAAACGGCCAAGCAGAATACACCTCCTTATAAGCTTCCTGCAGCAGATGTCTCATTCGAACTCAGCGATGCGCCTAGAGCAGATAATGCAGGCGAACGGGTAAAGCTATGGCTGCAAAAATATCTGCTCCAGATTATTGCAGCAGAAAAGCTGTACGGTGTGGATCGCCGCGCAATAGCGGGTGCCATAGCCTGGGAAGCGCTTGTTAATGTGAGTCTCGTAAGCTTAAGAGCTGTTGGCCCTGGTAAGGTACATGTATATACTAATTGGTGGGGGGGTGAAGATACATTTGCCAAACAGGTTGAAGATGCAGGATACATCGCCAAATGTAACCTTACAGAAAGGAAGAGACTGTTGGCTACACCAGAGGGGGCTATACAATACATCGCAGCTATCATGAAGGCCATTGCCTTCGAAGCTCACGAAGTAAAATATGACATCTATAATGATCCTCCCATATTGACAACCTTCTATAATTCGAGGGACTTACATAAAACACACGAGCATTTTGAAACCAATAAACCTCCACATACATTGAAGCCCAACGATATGGGTATTTGGGTGATGAACAATATTAAATACCTCGAAGACGCTGTGGGAAAACCATGAGATCGTCCAGATGAAAAAACAGTGCTGTCTTCCTGTAAGTTTTGTGTGTCAAATATGAATTTAACGGAAGGATGGAAATGGATATATTAGATGATTTTCAGGTTGATTGGGAAAGTGCGATAACCAAAACGTCCCGCTATTTAAAGGATCCCATTGATTGGTGGCGGGTGATTAAAACGGAAAACGGCCGCAAATTTGAGTTTATCGGGGAAGATACTAATGGAGACCAGGTCGTAGATTTTATCCATGCGTCCACAAGGGCGGATGGAAGAATGGAATTCTCAGCATTTTCCAAAGGCGGGAAATGGTACGATACGAATCTCATAGAAGCACTGCTGGAAATCAACTTCTCTCTTCCCTGGGCGAGAAGCAGTTATGTGCCTTACAATGCTGATATTTATTTCAATGATTTTAAAATTGCTACATTTATCAATAGTCTGCCCGAAGGACATTATGCTTTTCCTATTCCGCCCGGTGCGATCTTTTTCCATGAAAACACGGAAGCAGACTACACCATTGAGGTCAAATCCGAACATCTGCGCGGGGGGCACTATATTGTAACCAGCGATTTCCAGCTTCTATATAGACTCACCGAAGTAGATACCTATGTTATTGCTGAGTCGAGAGAGGCTGCAGAGAAAAAAGTCCTCGACACACCCGGGTTCCGTTTTAAGGGTTCTGATCTCAGTGTGAATTCGAACGATTTATCGATATCTAAATCAGTAGATCTGAGTCACGGAGAACGTCTGGAGATCTCAGCTAATATTCATAATCTGGGCATGGATCCTGCTAAAGAAGTAACAGTAGCACTGGTTCAATCGTTGCCTGGCGGAGCTAATCCGATTGAAGTGTCCAAGATTATCGTTCCTGACGTACCGCTATATGGTCCAACGCCCGTCAAGTTCTCCTGGACAGCGGTTCCGGGCGAACACGCCTTGAAAGTAATCATAGATCCTGATAAAGAACTGGAGGAAAACTCGCGCTTTAATAATGAGGCGTTAATCACTGTGAAGGTTGGAGGAAAGGATACGCCGCCGAATCTGGAAATAACATCTCCTGAAGATGGACAAAAGTTTGATCAGCCCAAGATCAGATTAGAGGCCAGAGGTATAGATGAGTCCGGCATATTGTTGATGGAATACAGGATAGACGGTGGATTATGGATGCAGAGAAAAGGCGCCGATAAGATATCGGAGGAAATCATTGTTCAACCGGGAGAGCATACTATTTATTTCCGCGCCACAGACTGTTCCGGCAATCCGTTTTCATCTTCTCGTAAGATAACCGTTGATTTTAAACAGCCTTCTGCTACGATAGTGGCTCCGGATGAGGGTGCCCTAATTAAACAGAATACGGTTGTCGTTACAATTAATTTGGATAATCCTGCGGAGATAGTAAATGTGGAAGCCCGGGTTGCTGATGGGGCCTGGAAAGAACTGGAATTTTCCGGTGAAAATACACTATCCTTTGAACTTGCCGTAGAGGTCGGAAAACAGCCGCTGGAAGTGAAGTTGATCGACAGGAACGGTATAGAAGCAATGATAACCCGGACAATAGAAGTGGTCGTGTAATACCGGCCTGGGATATCGCTATACTTGCTATATCTTCATCCAGCAGTTAAGACCACACCGACACCGGTCTTCGGAACCAGGGGTCGTGGGTTCGAATCCCTCCAGGCGCGCTACCTAAACCGACCTTTTTGCCGACATTTTAAGACAAACCGTCTTGTACGATATAACGCTAACAGGGTTTAATGCCGACTCTTACGCACAGCTTCGACGAGGGCAAAGAAGTTCTCCAGCAGGGTATCGAGTTGGAAGTGGTGGGTAGGGGCACAAGCCGTAAGGCCTATCAAACAATCTATTGACCTGCGAAGACAATACAATGCTAATCACATTCAGCGAGGACTAATCCTTACATTCCATCCGGTCCCAAACCTAACCCAACCGGCTGTCTACATTTCGCCGGCTATCTGTTTATTCGGAACGCTATTTAATGAGCTTCCTTAACGCATCTATCAAAGTCTGCTCATCTATATTAAGTAATCCCGCTAATCTCTGTATCAGGACGTTGCCGGTCAAATTGTCCGAGGCGGGATTCCCGACAAAGGGCGGTGGCATGGGACGTGTTATGTTGTCGGTCATATTATCCGAAGGCGGTCTCATAAAGGGCGTCGGCATGGGACGCGTGATGTTGTCGGTAATGTTATCCGAAGGTGGTCCGATGAAGTGAGGCGGCATGCGGTCTGTGAAGTTTTCTGAAGGAGGTTTGCCAAACGCTGGCTGCATGGGGCCCGTGAAATTTTCTGAAGGAGGTTTGCCGTTAACATTATCTCCAGGGCCGCCTGGATCTCCGGTCCCACCGGGACCTCCCGAAGGGCCACCTGGACCCGCAGGACCCCTTCCATTATCGGCAAATACTGCTATTGCTGTGCCTGCTGTAAGTATTAAGGCAGCAATCAGGGCCAGTATAATGGTTGTATTTCTTAACATCTGTACACCTCCGTAAACCCATTTAGTGTCGGCCAAAAACCAAGGACATTGTATAAATAGATTATTAATTAAATATTTAGGCAGATCGATTTATGATCGTAACTATTGAACGCGGATTTTAGATATAATGAAATTTAAGGAGACCTGAAATGAAAGTTGATAGATTATTATTAGTATTATTTGCACTTCTTTTAAGTGTAACTTTGGTAGCATGCGGAAACGACAAGGAGACTATCGATTATTCACAGTCTCAACACTGGCTCGCCTTGCCTGTTACCGCTGAAAAAGAAGTAGACGTTTTTTACGTGTATCCGACTTCATGGAACAAGCTCGATAAAAATGAGCCTGATATCTGTGCAATCGATAATCCCTCAATGCTGGCAGGCTCAAAAGTATCATTCGATCTTCAGGCCACAGCTTTCAAGACCGTAGGCAATATCTATGCGCCGTATTACCGGCAGGCTGATGCTGCTCGAATCTTGAGCTTACCATTAAACGAAAGGGACAAACTGGTCGGTGGCATCCCCGCGTCCGACGTAGTATCGGCCTTCGACTACTACATCAAGCACTACAACAGTGGGCGTCCGTTTATTTTGGCCAGCCATTCGCAGGGCTCCTGCACTATGTTGTTTCTACTGTCGAAATATATGAAAGAAAATCCCGAGGTGTATAGCCGGATGATCGCCGCATACGTAATCGGATACTCGGTTACAAACGATTACCTGGCTGAAAACCCGCACCTGAAATTCGCTGAAGGCCCCGAGGATACCGGGGTGATAATCTCTTATAACACGCAGGCGCCGGTAATTGCGGTGAACAACCCCGTTTTACTGCCCGGCGCTATCGCTATTAATCCAATCACCTGGACCAGGGAAGAAACACAGGCAACAGCCGCGCAAAACCTGGGATCTGTGATTCTTGACGGCAACAGAATCGTGTCCGAAAAAGCATTAAATTATGCCGATGCGCGCGTTGATAAAGCTAAAGGCGTCGTGATCTGCAGCACAGTTGACCCCGAAACATTGACCTCCGAGGACCCCCTGTTCGGCAAAGGCGTTTTCCACCTCTACGATTATTCGTTCTTCTACTACAATATAAGGGAAAATGCCGGGAACAGGACCAGGCATTTCATGGAAAAACAGTAAGGCAGACACAGGATCAAACTCGGCCGCGCACCTCAAGCATTAAACAGAAGCCATTTCTCCGCATGAATGGGAGTATTTAGAACTCGAAGCGGAATTCGCCTGAACAGTGACCCTGCGTATGCATCCTGCACCCTGTGGTCTGCGGGATGGAGGTAAATTTCAAGCCCAGCAGCTCAAGCCAGCACTCAATGCGATACATTACGCCGCACTCATATTTGTCGATCACGCCGATGCGGCCCATGCCCTTGTATGCAAAGCACTCTCCCTGCTCCCACTCCCAGTGAAGGATGTTTCCGGGCATCACCGCAAAGTGCAGTTTGCTGAAAACGGAGGAGGGCAATATCATCTGCATGCCCACCGGCAGGAACTCCTTTAAGGCCTCGATACTGGTTAACTCGCTATCCCGCAGGCCCGTCACCTTCTTCAGCCTGTTTACCTCAAAGGGGGCCATGGCCTTGATGGCCGCCTTGTTTAATTTATTTGCCGCATCGACACCCAGCTCACGGCTCACAGTGTAAAACCACATGCCGTCGTGGGTAAGCCATCCTTTGCCCAGCAGGTCCCTGATCTCCTCTTTGGATATATCTTCAAACGTCCTCATCTCGTACCTTGCCTCAGCACCCGGTTTCTTGCTTTAAGAGGACTAACGGCCGCCGGCTTTCAAATTGTAAACGGGTTTGCGCTTCTCCACAAAGGCCTTCAGGCCTTCCTTTGCATCCGGGCCGTCAGCGCAGGCGCACAGCATCATCCTCTCCTGCTCTATATGCGATTCGAAGTTATTTGCGAAGGAGTCGTTGAGTAGCTGTTTGACGCAGCCGTACGATATCAGCGATTTGTCGGCCAGCGTATGCGCCAGCGCAGATGCCTCGGCCAGCGATGCGCCGTCGTCGACCACCCTGTTTACCAGCCCCCAGGACAGCGCCTGCGCGGACGATATCGGTGTGTCGAAGGCCGCGATCTCCAGCGCGCGGGCCAGCCCCACGATCCTGGGGAGCGTGAACGTGCCCCCGCCGTCGATGCATAGTCCGTTGGAAGTGTAGGCCTGCCGCATGGTTGCCGACTTCTCCATGACACGGAAATCGCAGGCCAGCGCCAGCGAAAAGCCGCCTCCCGCTGCGATCCCGTTAATAGCAGCGATCACCGGTTTGTTCATGCGGCGTATCTCCATCACGGCCAGGTGATAGCTGGCCGCCAGCCTGTGAAAACCCGCAGCCAGACCGCCGGGGAATTCGCTGACCCACTTGAGATCACCGCCGGCGCAGAAAGCTTTGCCCTCGCCGGTTATAATAATGCCGCGCACACTCTTATCGACGGCCAGCTCGACAAGGGCACAGGCCAGCCCGTCGATCATATCGAAATTAAACGCGTTGTAATATGCCGGCCGGTTCAGTATCAGCCTGCGAACTTCACCATCTTTTTCAACTCTAATTGACTCAACCATAGCCTCACCTCCATTTATTGCGTTAATTATATGGATGCGTTACCTGTTGTTCAACAATGATTTCATCTGTGGCCGTCAAAGCTCACCATACACCCGGGTTCGGGGTACCCGGCCTCCTTCGTGAAATAAACTTTTCTCTCCCCGAAAACGTTCCTTATGGTGATTAGACTATGTAATGGGGGGCAATATGTTTAAATTTTTCTCATCATTCCTGGTTATGGTCTGTGCTCTGGCAATAGTTGTCCCAGGCCAACCGGCGTCGGCCGACAGCGCAGAGATAACAGTCATAGGGGAAGCCACCACACCGGCAATTCTGCCGGACTCGGGACTTAATTTCCTGAACGGCTGGGGGAGAAACATCCAGCTGGCGTTCGCCGGAAGCGATGTCGAAAAGGCCAGACTGATGTTGAAATACGCCGGCGAAGACACGCTGGCGTTAAAGGCAATGTATGCGGCAGGCAAGTATGATGTAGGAGCCCAACAGGCCGATCGATATGCCTTACAGTTACAGAACACGGTACAGGCAGTAGAGCAGGTCAAAGCCAGCCAGGGGGAAGAGGCCTCGGCGGAACTGGTGGCCAAACTGGAGCAGAATTACCTTCAACAGCAGGAGGTCCTGCTGTCAGTGCTGGAAAAAGCGCCCGAAGCGGCGCAAAGCGGTTTACTCAACGCCATAGAGAATTCCAATAAACACGTCGCCACGGTGATCCTCGCTCATGAGGGCGAGCAAGCCGTGCTGCAGTACCAGACGCAGGTAAATCAACAGACAAATAATATGGGAGACGAGACCAAAGTCATGGTGCAGCAAAGACTGCAGGTCGTGCACGGACAGGCCGGCCAGTCTTCCGGCAACAGCGGTGGACAGGGTGTTCAAACACAGACTCAAACTCAAATACAGGTCCAGACGCCGTCGTTGTTGCCGGTGCAGGTACAGGTTCAAACGTCTGTTCAGTCTCAGTTACAGACCGGGGAGCAAACCGGCCAGCAGAATGAGAATCAGGGACAAGGATCTTCAAACACCGGCTCCGGAGGTAGCGGCCAGGGCGGCGGCAACCAGAAATAGTATCTCACGCAACCGGCTTGACGATTTCAATATAAAGGGGCCGGGTTTAATGACCCGGCCCCTTTTGCTTTCCTTGCTTTCGGACACGCAGCTATTTCTTGGCGCCCTCGGTAAGCTGGCTGCGCAGCTCGCGCTTCAGCACCTTGCCGATGGCCGATGTGGGCAGCTTATCCATGAAGACGATCTTCTTGGGCACCTTGTACGGCGCGACCCTGCCGCGCAGGTACTCCGTGATCTTCTTCTTCTCCTCCTCGCTCTGCTCGATGCCGGGTTTGAGCACAATAGCCGTAGCTACCATCTCGGAGCCGGGCCGGTTAGGATCCGGTATACCCACGCTCGCGCCCGTGTCGACATCGGGGAACTCGCAGATGATGTCATCGAGCTGGCGCGTGAAGACCTTGTAGCCCGACACGTTGACCATGTCCTTGAGACGATCCACTACAAAAATATAGCCCTCCTCGTCCATCTGGCCGATATCTCCCGTATGGAACCATCCGTCTTGCAGCACCTTGGCCGTCTCCTCCGGCTTGCCGAAATAGCCTTTGGTAAATACCTGAGGCCCCTTGATGATAATCTCGCCCGGCTCACCGAAGGGGACAGGCTCGCCGGTAGTGGTATCCACTATTTTAATATCGGTATCGGATATGGGCAGACCGACCGAACCCGGCTTCTTTTTACCGAAAAGCGGCCCGGCCGTCACGATAGCACTGGTCTCGGTCAGGCCGTATACCTCTACCAGCTTGTTTGCGCCCACAATGCTCTCAAACTCTTTGATATACTCCGGCGGGAAGGGCGCGGCGCCGCTGCAGAAATACTGAACCCCCGAGAAATCATAGGAACGGAAGTCGGGCTGCTTCATCAGCTCAAGGAAGATGACGGGCACATTGCCGATGAGATGCGGCCTGGTCTTCTTCATCCACTTGATGATGAACTTCAGGTCGCGCGGGTTCGGCACAGCCACCTGTGTGACTGCCTTGGAGAACATGGCCAGCCCCATCACCAGGCCGGCGATGTGAAAAAGAGGCATGGCGGTAAGCCCGACCTGCTCCCCTACGGGCGTATCCAGCCAGGTCGTGACCTGTATCATCTGCCGTACCAGGTTGCGATGGGTCAGCTCGGCGCCCTTGGGCAGCCCGGTGGTGCCGCCCGTATACTGCATGGCGCAAGTATCGTCCATACCGACCTTGACCTCGATGATGTCGGCCGGCATCTTTTTCATCACGTCCGTGAAAAGCCAGACCTCCCTGCCCTCGAGAGTCTCAACCTTGCCCGTGGGCACCTTTTTAGACAGTTTGGCCAGCGTCTTGATCGGCTGCGGTATATAGTCCAGTATGCTGGTGAAGACTATTAGTTTAAGCTCCGTCTCCGAGACTATTCTCTTGATACGCGGAAAGAGGGCGTCCAGCGTCAGGATGGCTTTTGCGCCCGAGTCCTTGAGCTGGTATTTCAGCTCTTCCTCCGTCAGCAGCGGGCTGATGCCGCTCAGCACACAGCCGGCCTTCTGGACGCCCAGCGCAGCAACAAAGTACGCCGGCAGGTTGGGCAGGTTCACACCGACGATATCGCCCTTCTTTATACCTGCTTTTTGCAGCAGCGCGGCAAAGCGGTTGGACATAGCGTCGAGCTGGCCGAAGGTGAACGGAGTGCCTATATACCACAGGGCTATACGCTTAGGGAATTTTTGGAAAGCCTCCTTGATGGATTCCCAGAATGTGAGATCGGGATACTTGATACTGGCGGGGACGTGCGGGTCATACTGCTTGAGCCAGGGCCTCTGATCGTAATGATCAGCCATCGTGCAACAACCTCCTCAGTTTTTTATGACAGCCGGAAGATTCCGGCCTGACCACCACAAACTAACCCCGGCACCAATACCTACAAAACATATCGGATATGTAGCTACAGATACCTGTGGACTATTGTATCAGATTTAAAAGAAAATGAAAGATGCTCACGTTTCAAGTGCTTATTATCACAGATTTCATATGCAATTATCGAGATGTGAGCTCATCCAGGAATTCCCCGATGAACTGCCTCACTTCATCCGCCGGTTTGATCACCCCGTAGTGACCTTCACACAGTATGTCAGCTTCAAGTTGCATTATTCGCTCCAGCGATTTCGCCGCAAGCCGCGGATCGCCTCCCCACATAGGCATATACGGACCGTGTATGTCCTGCCCGAAGAGTATCTTCTCTCCCCCCGATTCTATCAGCACCACCATGCTCCCGGGTGTATGGCCGGGCACATGAATAAAATTAAATTTTATCGACCCTATGACCAGTTCATTCAACTGCCCCGTGAGTTTTTTATCCACCGGGCACGGCCGGTAGCGCACGCCATAGTGCTCGGCGCCCACCTTCTTGCCCGATTCTATGGCTGCGGAATCTTCCATATGGGCGATCACCCGCAGGTTGAACCTGTCACGCAGGTCTGCTGCAGATCCGATATGGTCGATGTGCGCATGGGTTATGATAAGCGTGGTGATCTGCTCAGGCATGAAACCCAGCGCCTGGATATTGTCTATCAGCCTGTCTGTGCTCTTGCCTGCCCCGGTGTCAATCAGGACCAGTTCGCCGGCATCAACCAGGTAAACACAGCAATCCATGCCGCCGGAGATATCGGCGCCGCCGATCATGTAGACTTGTTCGCAGACTTTGAAAGGGCTGTGCATCTCCATACTACCGTTTTATAAGCTCAAGCAGGCAATACTCGTAAGGTAGTCCCCCGGGATTACGATAGAACTTGTCCTTTAATCTCTGATAAATCTCTTCGATCTCATCTTTGTCGTCGGCAGCAAGCCCCGTTTTAATAGAAGATTCGCTCCACGCCCGTACCACGTGGGCCAGCGTCTCAGCAAGTTTGGCCCTGGCCTGCTTATCGTCCAGTTGATTCTTAAACTGCGCATAATAGGCGCAGGGCACGGTCATCTCCTCGAAGAACCTGAGATCAAAAGCCTTTGCCAGCTCATTTTCAGCCGCCAGGGACTTCATCTCCTGCGGCGTGGCAAAATAGTCGGGCACGAATATGGCGTTCCATTCTTCTTCCTTGATCCGGCCCTCCCGGCACAGCTCGTGACAGACATCGCGCAGGTTGTTATATCCCGCCGATGCCGGCCAGCGGTCGCCGCCGCGGTTGGTCAGATTGGCCATAAACAGAGCGCCTCCTTTGACCAGCTCGGCAGCGCGCTCCCGTAAAAATACTCTCCAATCCTGCTTCCACTTTTCGACGAACTTGCGGCGGTCCTTTTCCGGCAACTGATTGGCCTGTATGTGAGCCGGATGCTGAAAAAAATCCGTGTCCACGTATTTTGTGTTCAGCCAGTGCAGGGATGTGGAGGAGAACCCGAGATGCAGCTTTCCGCTTATCTCGGGAAAAGCCTCATAAAACGAACGCTGGATATAGTCAGCCTCCACACCGCCCATCTGTTTTAGTCTCGAGTTTACCCAGAATTGATCGAAATAGTCCCTCATGGCTATATCGATATAGAGCAGCCTGATTTTTAACGAGGGATTGGCCGCTCGTATCGCTTCGATGATCTTTTCAAACAGGCTGCTCGAATTCACGCCGTCTGCAGCGCCGTAATCCGCCATGACGAAGGGTGTACCCGGGTCCATACGGGTGATGCGGGGCGCAATGGACCGTACGTATGTCAGGATCTCCGGCATTATCTTGAACTCCACCGCCCTGGCCGTATCGGAAATCCGGCTGTAATCCCCGGTCATGGTCGGCATATAGTGCGGCGATGCTGAGCCATTCTCTTTACGATCTGCCACTTTACCTCTCTCCTTGAACGTTATTGAGCAGGATTTGGATTAACAACTGCCGACGGCCCCTGTCCGGCACTATCATACCCGACTAAAAGCGTACTGCCTTACGGTATTATCCGTCAAACCTCGTGGCAATTAGTTATATTGTTAATTAACTGTTAGAAATTACGTAGATAATACGTAGCTTTCTTAATCCGTATAAGCAGCGATACTTATATCCGACCAAGTAGCGGAACTCTATAATCTTCCCCACTGCACAGACAATACATCAGGATACGTGTAAATATTAAACATTGATAGGGAGCACATTAGAATGAATCAGTACTCATGGTTTAAAAGTTACGATGTGGGTGTGCCTCATACACTTCAGCCGTACGCCAAGAAGACGCTGCTGGATTGTTTCGGTGAGGCGGTCGGGGAAAAGCCGAGTAATCCCATGGTATTGTTCAAAGGAAGGAAAGTCTCCTACTTTGAAATGCACAAACTGAGCGAGTCACTTGCCGCTGCGCTTATGGCCAACGGCGTTAAGAAAGGCGACGTGGTGGCCCTGGTTTTGCCCAATTGCCCGCAAGTTGTGTATTGTCATCTCGCTATCTGGAAAGCGGGGGCAATTGCATCTCCCATAAATCCGCTCTACTCGGCGTCGGAGTTGGAGCACTCGCTGCAGGAATGCGGCGCGCAAGTGGTGATATGTCTAAGCCCATTTTATAAGACGATAAAGAAAATTCAGCCAATGACAAAGGTGCGGTTGGTAATCAGTACTGAAATAAAAGAATATTTCCCGTGGTTTCTCTCACTGGCCTTCACGCTGATTGGGGAGAAAAAGGGCGGACATAAAGCAAAACTGTATGCCGGGGACCTGCGCTTAAAAGATCTGTTGAAGCAATATCGGCGATCCCTCCTGCCGAAGGTGAGAGTAGATCCATCCGATCCGGCCTTACTGTTATTTAGCGGCGGCACTACGGGTACCACTGAAGCTGCAGTCGGCACTCATCACTCGCTTTACATCGCAGGCCTTCAACTCACCACCTGGGTAAAATCCATCATGGTGCCGTGGGAAGACATCATCCTCGCCACCATCCCCATGTTTCATGTTTTCGGAAATGTTGCTTTGATGAGCTCAGCGATAGTCAACCGCAACCCGTTGGCGCTGGTCCCAAATCCCAGAGATATAAACGACCTCGTAGCTACCATAAAGACTGTTAGGCCTACGTTCATACCAGGCGTTCCGACGCTTTTTGTCGCCCTGTGCAACCACCCGGCCGTCAAATCGGGCAAGGTCAGTTTCAAGACGGCCAAATTCTGCGTGGCAGGAGGGGCTCCCCTGATGACGGAACTGCGGGACCGCTTCTACGAAGTGACCGGCGCGCGCCTGTTTGAAGGATACGCTCTTACAGAATCGATGCTGGCTGCTGTGATAACACCGGTTGAAGGAAAGCAGAAGGACGGCGCGGTGGGCTTACCATTACCAGATGTTATTTTGAAGATCGTCGATGCCGAGTCCGGCAAGACAGAATTACCTACGGGCGAATCAGGCGAGATAATAATCAAGGCGCCACAGTTGATGCTGGGCTACTGGCAGAGGCCCAAGGAGACAGCCGAGATGATCCGTGACGGTTGGCTATACACCGGGGACATCGGCTACCTGGACGAAGATGGTTATCTTTATATACAGAGCCGCAAGAAACTCATGATCAAATGCGGCGGTTTCCAGGTATGGCCGAGACAAGTGGAGGAAGTGCTTAGCTCTCATAAGGCGGTGGTGGAAGTGATCGTAGCCGGTATTCCGGACCCGTACCAGGGTGAGGCAGTGAAGGCATGGGTGGTCCTTGATGGCATACCCTGCTCTCCAGAAGATCTCAGATCTTTCTGCAAGGAGAGGCTGACAGGATACAAAGTGCCGAAGCATATAGAGATCAGGGAAAGCCTGCCCAAATCAGCCATCGGAAAGCCGTTAAGCAGAATATTGCTTGATGAGGAGATTGCCAAGAGGCAATAAATCTATCCCCCGGCGCCGTCGATGCTTACCCGGACCTGCCGGATGAATTCACCCAGCTCCCTGTACGGCGGCCCTTCTTTTTCCATGATCTGGATAATGCGGCTGCCGATGATTACACCGTCGGCC